>JAICVE010000003.1 GCA_025935475.1 Nitrospira sp.
GGAGGCGGCAGAGTTCTTCCATATCGGGTTCTTGTTGGTGATGATTCGCGACCGTCACAAACGCTTTTGCCAATTGCCGTTCACTGTCCCGCACCATTTTCAAGTAGAGACCGATGTGCATAGAGTGCTCCGCTTCAGGTGCGCCGTATGCGTACGGCGCAAAGTTTATAATGTGGCTGTTTGCTCACCGGATCCCATTCCGGGAGCGTGACCTCATTCGCCGCGCGCGGCCGGGTGTTGTCGTCCCAATACCCATAATGAAAGGGCATGAACATCACACCCTTGCGAATTGCGCTGAACCGTGCTGGCGCTAGCGCGTAACCGCGGCGTGACCGTACCTCGAGCATATCCCCCTCCTCGATGCCATAGGCCATTGCATCTTCAGGATTCATTTCCACGAAGGCATCCGGTGCGATTTCCTCCAGTGCAGATGCCCGTCCGGTCTTCGTGCGAGTATGAAAGTGATAGACGATGCGTCCTGTCGTGAGCCACAGGGGATAGGACTCGTCTGGCTCTTCGTAGGGAGCGATGTAGTCTGAGGCCTTAATGATCGCACGACCACGAGGATGGTCCGCACGGTATTGCGTCGGCGTGACCGTCGCTCCAGTATCCAGATCATGTCCGAATGTCTCGCAATACTCCGGGTCGGTGTTGAAATGGCCATTCGCGTAGAGATGCCGCGCTCCGTCGGGGAACTGCTCATTGCACGGCCATTGAATGCCAGACTTCCCCGTCAGCTTGGCATAGCTCATCCCGGAATAATCGCAAGGTCGCCCCTTTGAACAGGCCTTCCATGCCTCGAAAGCCTCCTCTGGCGTCCGCCACTTGATAAGCGGCGCGCCATCCAGATCACGAAAATCCATGCGCCTTGCGTAGTCGACAAAGATGTCGAGATCGGATCGTGCTTGTCCGGGTGGATCTACGGCCTTGTGGGACAGATGGACCGTCCGATCGACATTGGTGAAGCAGCCTGCTTTTTCGCCCCACAGAGCAGCCGGCAACACGACATCTGCTCGTGAAGCTGTCTCCGTCATGAACGCGTCTTGAACGACGACAAAGAGTTCCTTCTTGTCGAGAATTTTCCGAATGCGTGGAAGGTCCGGGAGGGAGACGGCCGGATTGGTCCCCGATATCCACAGCATCCGGATCGATCCTTGTTCGCAGTAGCGAAATATCTGCATGGCATGTGTCGGTGGCGCCCAGTGCGGAATCACATCCGCCGAGACATTCCACAGCCGCGCCAGTTCCTCAATGTGTTGAGGATTTTCCCAATTGCGGAAACCCGGGAGGTCACCGTTTGCGCCGGTTTCACGCGTATTCTGTGCCGTAGGCTGTCCATTCATCTGATAAATCCCGCATCCATCCCGGCCAAGCAACCCCCGAATGAGGTGCAGGTTGTTGACCTGGCATGCGGCAGCCGTGGCTTGCATGGATTGGTACACACCCTGCAGTACGGTGGACACGAGGGTTCGCGTCGTCCCGAGAATTTCGGCCGCGGCTCGGAGCTTCGGGGTGGGAACATCCGCCACGCGCTCGACGGCGTCGGGAGTCCATTTACCCACGGTCTGTTTCAGTCGATCGAATCCGACCGTATGTTGATGGATATAACGCTCGTCGATCCAGCCACGCTCGATCATGATATGCAGCAGTCCGTTCAGCACGGCCACGTTGGTGCCCGGTTTCGGCGCGAGGTGCACGTCCGCTTCTAACGTGGACGCAACCGGCCGGGGGTCTACAATCACGAGCTTCGGAGGGTTGGGCCCGCGCCGCCGATCGAGCACACGCATCCAAAGAACGGTCTGCTGCTCAGCCATATTGTGACCGATGCTGAACAGGGCCTCGGTCGTGTCGAGGTCTGTATAGGAGCCTGGTTGCCCGTCGGTGCCGAAGGATTCCTTGAGCGCCGCTCCGGCCGTTGCGGTACACAGACGGGTATTGCCGTCCATGTGGGGCGTGCCGAGTCCTGCTTTTCCGAGCACGGCCAGGGTGTAATACTCCTCCAGAAACAATTGTCCACTCGTGTAAAAGCCGATCGCACTGCTCGTATGACGGTCTCGGATCTCCTTCGATCGACGGACGATCAGCTCCATCGCCTCATCCCATCCGACCTCACAGAACCGATCACCTCGACGTATCAGCGGCGTCGTCAATCGGTCTGGATGATGGTTGGCCTCCCACGCATGAAGCCCTTTCGGACCTAGGCGGCCCTGGTTGACTCGGTCTTCTGCGCGTCCGCGCACGCCGACGATCTTTCCATCCTTCACTCCAATATCCAGCGCACATCCGTTCGAACAGAGGACGCAAGCCGACTGTATCCATTGCTCGGGTTCCGCTGACACCCGCTGATCTACCCTCGAAGGCCACAGGCCTTCATAGGGGGTCCGGGGGCCCCACACGTCCTCGACGCTGTTTCGCGTCTCTCGCCCATTCATACGTGCCTCGGAAGCTGCCGGAACGTCATACAGCCTGTGCGATCTTGGGTTTCACTAACCGATGGCGTTCCACTTTCATACAACGCCACAATTCCTCCGTGTACGGCACGATGATGAAGAACAGAATTGCAGAGAGGAGCGTAAGGAGATAACCGGCTGGGATCGGATCAGTCTTCAGCTTGAGCGCAAAACGTGGCGGCTCGCCACCGAGCCCAAACAATGCCAAACACTGGTCCCAGTTCAGCACCGTCACGAATAGTAGCGCCACAAAGGGCAGCACCTCCATGAAGCTGTGCACGTGCTGCTCCAGTACGCCGACATGGCGCCTGGGAAGGGCGTACGAAACGTCATAGAGAGCCGTCGCTTCATGAACGATGAAGGCCAGCACCATGACGACGAGAATACCCGAATTGATTTCGAACAGGAGGCCTAGCAATACCGGCAGGCCGATTTCACCAAGCTGCAGCAGGTGAAGCAAGGATTCACGTGTTCCGGCAGTGTGTTCAATGTGTGTTCGCTTATGCAGCACATAATCGGTGAACCCTGCCACAAGCCATAGAGGCATAATCACGTAGAGCAAGGCATCCAATAGAAGATGCACCATGCTCTGAGGATACGCAGAGTGAAGCGCGGGATGGACTGGGAAGAGCCCTTATCAAGCCTAGCTGAGGGGTTCCACTGCCTGTTCAGGACTGCCTGTCCTCAACAAGACATCTTGTTCATCAGTCAGCGCGTGATTGTTCCACATCATTTTGTTGCTTGCTCCATTCAATCTTCTGAACCGGAGAATATTTGCCCCGGTCGGCTCACAGCGCCGCTTCGGCATACTGCTTGCGTGAATATTATTTGAGGTTGAGATGCGAATTGGGGGGGAAACCAACAAGCGTTTTCACGAGGACTCATGAACAAGGAGAGGAACAAGTCCCATGCGTTATGCACAACAACTGGCCAATAGCCTACTTCTGCTCTGCCTTTCGGGCTGTGCGTTGACGAGCAAGGCGCCAGATTTTAATGGCTTGAAAGATGTGGAAGGTTCAGATGCCGTTCACATCAACATGACCAAAGTCGCAGTGCATTTCGGCATTGTCGTACCCTTCATTGGTGATGCTTCACTAGAAGGAGCGGTTCGCGACTTTACGAAAGAAGCCAAAAAGGAAGGCGCGGAGCGCGTAAGAATTGTCCAGTCCGATGAAACCACCCTCTGGTGGATCTTGCCTCCGATCAGCTTTGTGTTGACGCCCCGCTTTACCAATGTCGCTGGTGAAGCCTTACTGGCGTTCAACGACACGACCCCGCAAAAGGAGGCCGAATCAAAGGCAGATGCTCAAAAGGCAGACTGAGATTCTGGTATGGAAATCTTGTGATTCCACTGAACATTACGTAATCAGCGAGCAGCCGATGGAATTGTTTCATGAGGACGTTGCCGGGTACTACTGCCGTTGCAGAAAGCTCGGAAAATATCGGCGAAGCTGATGCACCTGCGACGATTTTTCTATGAGAACAGTCTTTCGCTGGTCATGCTTGGACTCTTCGTGCTTTTCCTGTACGGACAAAGCCTGGCCGGTTGGTTCGCCTTCAATCATGACCAAAAAGACCACCAGCAGCCGGCCATATCGTACGCTGCTTACCTAAAAAGTGGTCACTTCTTCGAAGCTATATTCGAAAACTGGGAGAGTGAGTTTCTGCAGATGGGTGCGTATGTGGTTCTCACGGCTTTTCTTCGTCAGAAGGGATCCCCTGAGTCCAGGCCGCTTGATCGTAAAGAGACCAAAGAAGACGGTGTTTCGGCTGCCAGAAGGCGTGCCCATAGCCCATGGGCCGCACGCCAGTACGGATGGGTACGAACAATCTATGAGAACTCTCTCACGCTAGCCCTGTTCCTACTCTTTATCTTATCTTTCATTCTCCATGCCGTCGCTGGTCAACATGTCTTCAATGAGGAACAAGCCCTTCATGGTGGGGAGGCTGTCACGCTGAGTGATTATGTCATGGCCTCACAATTTTGGTTCGAGTCATTCCAGAATTGGCAAAGTGAGTTTCTTTCCGTTGGGACTCTCATTCTTTTATCCATTGTTCTGCGTCAAAAAGCATCGCCTCAATCCAAACCAGTCAGTCATCCACATGGCGAGACTGGGGACAAGTAAGGCGAGGTGAAGCCATGCGGGGAAGAGAGGCCACCTGGAGGAGGCGGCCTCCCGCCCATAACTGCTTAGACGTTGATTTCGATTCGTCGAGCTTTTGCTTCTTCACGCTTGGGGAAAGAGATCGTCAAGATCCCGTCCCTGTAGGTCGCAGAAGCCTGTTCCTGTTGCACGAAATTAGGTAGACGGTACCGTTTGACAAACTGACCATTCGGGATTTCCCATTGATACACTTTCCGCGTCGCATCATGTTCGGCCTGGTGAGCCCCGCTCACCGTCATAACCTGTTTCTCTACTTGAATCGAGACGTTTTTTGCTTCCCAACCCGGGAGACCCAACTGAACATGGAATCCTTTTTCGTCTTCCCACACATTGCTTGCCGGGGTCCATGCAGACTCATGACTCATGCCACGCATCGCTTCCTCTAGAAGCTGATCGATCTGCCCATTGAAGACGGTAGGAATATAAGCGGTCATGACAATCCTCCTCCCTCCTCCTGAGAGGGCATTCAAAAATGTTTGAGTTGTTAATGGAGGTGTTGACCAAGGGAGGAAATAGCTTACTTCGCGCCATCCTGTTCCATGGTCAGGCACCATCTGCTTGCCGATGCTGCTAGATAATCTTTTCCACTGGGCAGTCAAGGGGGAGGCCAGCCCTTCTCTAGACGAGGACTTTCTCTAGTTCATTGGCCTTGCCCCAAGCGTTAGCATATCGACACACTTAAGTAAGGGAGGCCGAATGTCGATCGCACCTGGGGCGGAAATAGGAAACAACTATATCCTGTCCCTTGTCCCAGAGCAGGAGTTAGAGTTTCTCCGTCCCCATTTTGAGGTGGCACAGCTCCATATGGGAGAAATCGTCGAGGAAGCGAGGAAACCTGTTCAATTTCTCTACTTCCCGATAGATGCAGCCATCAGTTTTACGGGGAGAGACGAAAGCGGTCATACCGTCGATGTGACAGTCACTGGCAAGGACGGTTGCAGCGGCTCGTGCGTGGCCCAAGGGAGTGAAACGTCCGCCTCCACTGCCATGATTCAAGTTAGCGGTGCGGCTCTACGTCTGCCTGCCTCCGTCTTTAAGCAGAACGTCGACCGTCTTCACTTCTTGAGAGAAGCGCTCATTCGTTACAATTTGATGCTTCTGAGACATGCGGTGATCTCAACAAGTTGCAGTCAGTTTCATACAGGAGAGCAGCGATTAGCCCGGTGGCTTGTGGCCCATGGCCATCGTACGGGACTGGAAGCATTTCCCTTCAGCGTAGATTTCCTGGCAGGGCAAGTGGGCCAACGTCGCACCGAGGTCGACGCCTTGCTGAAGGAATTTCAAAAGCAGGATTTGGTAAAACTAGAACATAACAAAGTCATCTTAAAGGACATGGCCGGCTTGACGAAGAGAGCCTGCCCTTGTGTGGCAAAGTCTGAAGAGGCGACAGAGGAGTATCGGAGAAGCCTGATGCAGCTGGCCACATCGCAGCAGCCAGAAGGTATTCGCCCTGGGTAATACCCTCAAGGCAGGTTCTGCCATGCCACAATTCAGCCACACCGTCAGGCTTAAAGCCCCTCACTTCCATCGCGACGCGCACGGAGGATCCTTAAACGAGGGGGACGCCGCAGCACATTTAAAGAATGATGACGAAACGTGAAATCGCCCGCCACTTGTCTGAAATCGCGTTCTATCTGCGCCTGAAAGACGACAACCCTCACAAATCTGCCGCCTACGAACGCGCTGCGCGCGCCCTCCTCCTCTCCCCTCACGAGCCTCATCAATTGTTAGAGCACGACATTCTCACGGACATCCCAGGCATTGGTCCAAGCACTGCCGCGGTTATCGGGGAATTGTTACGGACTGGCCATTCTAGTCTGTACCAACGGGTGAAAGGGTCTTATCCAGCCTCACTCGTTGAGGTGGGACAGGTGCCGGGATTACGACCGAAGCAAATCCGTCGCCTCTATGAGGAAGCAGGGATCCGATCGATCGCAGACCTCCAGGTCGCCTGCCGCAATAATCAATTACAGACCCTCAAAGGGATTGGGCCGAGGATACAAGCCAAAATCCAGGCGGCACTTGGCGAGTTCCGTCGCGGGCAAGGTTATCGATTGTACGCGAGTGTCTTGCAAGAAGCCGTGACGCTTGAGCAGCATTTGGCTGCACTTCGCGGTGTCACAAGGGTAACGATGGCTGGCGCGATGCGACGAAAGATAGAAGTCATCAATGCCCTCACGTTTGTCGTCACATTGTCAGAAGATCAGGAAGCAACGGCCTTTCTAAAGGCACTGAAAACCATACCCAACATCACGGATGCGGTTCGTCGCCATACACGACAGGTAACGGCCATATCGCCGACAGGATTGCCTCTCACCATCACACTGGCTCGACAATCTGATCATGACTTTCATCTCTTACAGGCTACTGGTTCGATCGACCATCTTGAAGAACTACTTCGAAGATTCGCCATACAACAACGCTTACCGACGTGGAAAGAAATCTACACCCACGTAAAAGGCTTCAACGAAGAGGCCATTTATCATGCAGCGGAACTCCCTTTTGTACCTGCCATACTGCGCGAAGGTCGAGGTGAGTTTGATTTGAGTGCCACGGACATGCATCGGCTCATTGACCCAAGTCAGATTAAGGGGTTTTTTCATCTTCATACGGACTATTCGGACGGATCGGGGACTCTGGAAGAGATGGTCGTCGCTGCTCGTGATCGGGGGTATCGCTACCTCGGCATTTCCGATCATAGCCAATCGGCTTTTTACGCAAATGGACTGAAGGAGCCAGCAATCCGTCAACAATGGTGGGAAATTGAAGGAGTCCAAGCGAAATACCCAGAGATACACATCTTTAAGGGCATTGAAGCCGATATTTTACCTGATGGGACCATGGACTATCCGGATGAATTGTTGAGCCAATTCGATTTCGTCATTGCCTCGGTCCATAGCCGCTTTAACCTCTCGGAGGCAGATCAAACCCGACGAGTCTGTCGCGCCCTGTCGAATCCCTATGTGACCATGTTGGGACATCCCACGGGTCGCCTCCTGCTTTCCAGACCAGGATACCGTCTGAATATGGCGCAGGTCATCGAGACAGCCAAGGAACATGGCAAGGTCTTAGAAATCAACGGCAGCCGGCATCGGTTGGACTTAGATTGGCGCTTTATACGATCCGCAAAGCCACAAGGTCTCAAGTTCAGTCTCAATCCCGACGCCCATGCAGTGGATGAATTAGACAACGTGGCACTTGCTGTGAATGTCGCTCAAAAAGGAGGGCTGGTCGCCGAAGACATCGTTAATACTCAGTCGTTGTCGTCAATGAAGGCGTTCTTACAGAAAAGCCCATCGATTTCCGCGTGACACAATGGCTCGAGAAGATCTCATTCTGCATGGTGTGACAATCACGCATCCCGACCGTATCGTGTTTGCAGAGGGAAAGATCACAAAAGGAGATGTCGCTCGCTATTATGCGGCGGTCGCGCCGTTGCTCTTGCGAGAAATACACGGTCGCCCCATCACCGTGGTGAGATGTCCAAGCGGCGTCAAGGCTGGTTGTTTTTATCAGCGGAACGTGGGGTTTGGCTTGGGCGCAGATGTCTACCCATTCGTTTGGACCTATAAAGGCAGCAACTATAAGTACATTAATGTGAAGGACGTCAAAGGCATCATGGAAATGGTCCAGATGGGTGTCATTGAGATACACCCGTGGGGGGCCACGATCGGCAACATCCATACGCCGGACCGGATGATCTTTGATCTGGACCCTGACCTGAGCGTGCCGTTCTCGGAGGTAAAGAACGCAGCGCTTGAAGTTAGGAAGCGGCTACAAAAGACAGGACTTCAAAGCCTGTTGAAATGCACAGGCGGTAAAGGCCTGCATGTCGTGGTGCCGTTGGCACCGACAAACCGCTGGGAGGAAGTCAAACGCTGGGCCTCGGTTTTGGCGCATCAGATGGTCGAACAGGCGCCGGACCGATACGTCGCAACCATCACCAAATCCAAGCGGAAGGGAAAAATCTTGATTGATTTCTTCCGCAATGATTACACGGCCACCGGCATTGCCAGCTATTCATTGCGCGCACGGGCTGGCGCGCCTGTTGCCGTGCCCCTCGAGTGGCGGGAACTGCCGAGCCTACAACGCGGTAACCAATTCGACATGCTTGCCGTGCTCAAAAGAATCAAACGGCAACGCCCCCAGAAGGCGCCGCCAACGCAGCGGCTGCCGAAGTTGACAACAGAAAGGATTGAAATGCATGCGCGCAAGACAAGAGCTATCACCGATGGAAGCGTTGCTCGTCGGTCGATTACCAAAGGGGAAAGACTGGCGGTATGAGCCTAAATGGGATGGATTTCGCTGCCTGGCTTACAAGCGAGGCCACACCATTGCGTTGCGGTCCAAATCCAGCAAGCCCCTGGAGCGATATTTTCCAGACATCGTGAGGGTGCTTGAGAAGCTCGCAGCCACCAATTTTGTCCTGGATGGCGAATTACTAGTCAAAGGTGAGAGTGGCTATTCTTTTTCCGATCTCCAGATGCGTCTACATCCGGCGGGAACGCGGGTTCACATGCTGGCGCAGAAACAACCTGCGACCTTTGTCTTATTCGACATATTGGAGACTGAAAAAGGCGCCAATCTGATGGCCTTGCCGTTATCTAAACGCCGCCGGTTTGTCGAACAGTTTTGGAAGAAGTATTGCACCAAAGAACAGGCCATTAAACTGTCGCCACAGACGGATTCCATGTCTGAGGCCATGAAATGGCTCCATTCACCCGGTTGGTACATTGATGGCATTGTTGCCAAAAAAGGAACCGATGTATATGTGCCGGGCGCACGAGTGATGCAGAAGTATAAACGAATCCGTACCGCGGACTGCGTTGTAGGTGGTTTTCGTTACGGCACCGATTCAAACGAGGTGGGTTCCCTGCTCCTTGGCCTTTATGACAACGCGGGTCGTCTCAACCATGTCGGATTTACATCGAGCATTGCCAAATCTGATAAGCCATCCCTCACGAAGAAGCTGGAACAACTCATTCATGAGCCAGGCTTCACGGGGAACGCCCCCGGAGCACCGAGCCGATGGTCGACCGAGCGGTCCGCTGAGTGGAAACCGTTATTGCCACAAATAGTCGTCGAAGTCAGTTTTGACCACGTCACGGACCATCGCTTCCGCCACGGCACCAAACTAGTCAGATTTCGGCCGGACAAGTCTCCTAGGCAATGCACCATGGAACAGCTCGATAATGGGGAGCGCAAACGTACCTCGTCACATCTTGCATCTCAGGCGATGAGCTAGATAGAGCTTTCACAAAGTCCTTGCTACCGTTGCTCCAACTCATGGCTAGGCTGAACCCCGACAGCAGCCTACTCCCCACCTAAATATCGACAGCGGAGCAGTTCCGCCTTCGTTGTAGCTTCAGCGGGAGGATCCCGACGGTCTTTTGTTATTTGAGTGATGGGAATCGGAGAGTATGTACACGTCGCGTGGGTCAAGACCCAGCGTAGAAGAGAAGAAAGCGGTCTCAGATTGCTGTTTTTAATTTTTTCACAGCGTCTATGATTGCCGGGTACAGCCGATACAGAACATCTGCCTTGTTAATCACCGTAGTTGCCCCCGCGGAAATCATGGCGATATCGTTGTAGTCTGGCTCGCCAGCAGTCAAACCAATGATCGCGGTAGAGGGGCTCCTCAGCTTGATTATTTTGCAGGCCTCAATTCCATTCATAGTCGGTAAATGTATGTCGACGATGGCAACGGCAGGCTGGAATTGCATTGCCTGTGTGATGGCGTCCTCGCCGTTCTCTGCTTCGGCAATTACCATGACATCTGTGTATAGCTCCAGTACCTGACGAAGGAGTTCTCGCATCACCGGATGATCGTCGACGATCAGGACCTCAATCATAGGGGGAAATCTTAGGGTATAGGACGGGTGATTACGAGTCCCTCGAAAGAGGTATCCATTTGAATTCGCCAGGGATTGTCCTAGGGGAAGGGCCAACTATAAATGTCATACAGAGGGGCGTAAGGGTTTCTCTCTTAAGGCTCCTCGCCAAGTTAATCAGACGATTTGTCTTGTCCAGCACAGTGTTTCCGCCGTTTCGTCCTTCTTGCGGCGCTCAGGGAGATCACTAGCTTCTAGGCCCGCGAAGTTGCGCGGCAATTTGATGGAAAGGCGGACCGCCGGGGGTCCTAGCCTTGCAAGCATGCATATTGAGAGGTCTTTAACAAGGAGGAGTTATGGCAAGCAGCTCTCCGGAAGTTTATGTCGAGGAGCACAACGTGATCATTGCTCCAGGCGGTATGGGGACGAAGGCCTGGCCGGTCTACTGGAGCGCCATCTGGGCCGGCGCCCTCTCGGCGCTCGCCCTGGGACTCATCTTCGGGCTCATTGGTACGGCCATTGGAGCCCATCAGGTCGGCAAGAAGATCGTCAACCTGCACGATCTGAGTTTCTGGGGACTCGTGTTCAGCGTGGCCGGAGCCTTCTTTTCGTTCGTAGTCGGCGGCTGGGTCACCTCCTCCATTGCGGGGTTACGCCGGGCGGAAGATGCCACGCTGCACGGCGCGATGGCTTGGCTCCTCGCACTGCCCATGTTTCTTGTGCTGGCCGCCTTCGGAGCGGCGAGTTTCTTCGGCACCTGGTACAGCGGGCTAGCGGGGACACCGGTGTGGGCCACCTCGTCGTCCATCACCGCCGATTCCAATGCGGCGATGGTAGCGCGCAATTCAGCGATCGGTGCTGTCACAGCGCTGCTGATTGGTCTCGTCGGCAGCGTGATCGGAGGGTGGTGGGCGTCCGGAGAACCAATGACGTTCACCTATCGGCGAATGAAGGAGCAGCCGGAATTGCAAGATCGTCGGCGTGCCCGCGCTGCATAACAGAGTGACCGTGCTTCCGTCTTCATGAAACGTAGAGGAGGTATCGTATGCCGTATGTGATCATGTGGTTGTTAGGATTGCCGTTGAGTGTGATTATTCTGCTCTGGGTGGTTGGTATTGGCCGGTGACGGCCGAAGGAGGGCACCCGCCAGGGTGCCCTCCGCTCCCGTTCGAAATGATTGGTCGCCCTGACAACTCCCGCTTCGAGACCTCGCCGCGTTAGAGCAAGTTCGCGATTCCCAGGGTTGACAAGCTAAACGAATGCGTTCAGGGGCGATTCCTTCGACCTTGCCCTTCCCTTACAAACTTGCCGTAATGGCCATACATAGCGCCGGATCCCATGGATCATTCCCACTCCACGGGTTCAATGTCCGTACTCGTGCCCTGCGCTGGGGAGGATTGGGGAAAGAAGCACGAGACAAATTGCGGAGATCGTGCCAGAATCGCGACCACGGCAGTGGCATACAAAACAATAAGGACTACATACTATGTTCCAGACAGCCGTTCAAGTTGACACCGGCCGCTATTCACAATGTATTGAAGCTTCAAAACGAATCCGCTGGGACATCGACAAAGATGTCATCCGCGGAGGGCATTTTGATTTCTCTAGGAAATTCCTCCCGGACAGCCTTTCAAAAGTGCATCAACTGGACTTTCTAAGTGCCGATGAACAACGGCTCATCAGCCAGATTCAGGGTCGGACCTATGCCAATATGTTTGGCCTCGTGGAGAGATTCATCAATGCCAAGATTCTCGAAGTAAGCCGTGATCACTGGCTGAGCGACCAAACCGCCCTGGAAGCCCTGATGCGTTTTAGTGAAGAAGAGCTCAAACATCAAGAACTCTTCCGGCGCGTCGATCGATTGATCGCCGATGGAATGCCGCCTGGTTACAGTTTCGTACCCCAGCCGAACGATGTGGCATCTGTCGTACTGAGTAAATCCACCTGGGCGGTGCTTGCCCTCACCTGTCACATCGAGCTATTTACGCAGGCACATTATAAACAAAGTATTGAGCCGAATGATCATGCGTCTGCTCTCTACAAAGACATATTTCTCTACCACTGGAAGGAGGAATCTCAGCATGCGATTTTGGATGAGCTTGAATGGCGCCGTGAAGACGAGAAACTGACCGCCGAACAGCGGGATCACGCAGTGGATGACCTGATCGAGCTTGTCGGCTTCGTCGATCAAATCCTGCAAGCTCAGGCCGAAGCGGACCTCCAGTACTTTCTAATCATGTGTGGCCGTTCGTTCAGCCTTGAGGCGATCGACAAGATCAAAATCGTGGTCCTCAACGCCTATCGCGGGCAATACATCATCTCCGGAGTCGAGCACCCGCGCTTTGTGAAACTGCTGCGCGGCATGACCTCGGAGGCTCAGGGTCAACGCATCAATGACGCGCTGGCTCCGATTCTCTGATGCACGTTGGGAAATACAAAGTGTCAGGAACCGTTGGCGGGGAACTGAGTCATCCCCAACTGTTTAGCAACACATCAGGGACGTGCGTCGAACCGACTATTAGGACTACCCAAACTGAAGGGTACCCCAATCACAATTGACAGTGGTGTTTCGATTACGTCGGTCCGGCATTTTTCGCGACGACTTCATGCAACCGTTGTCGGTCGCTTAGTTCCATTTGGATAAATTCAATCCCAAATTCTTGATTATTCGCCCATCTGATTGCCGCTTGGTTGATATAAAGAGGCTTGTCATGTCCCGGCACTTCGATCAGTAGCCCTATAGACTCATTCTTCTTCACGGCGAGTTGGCTATGCACGCGGCATCCCGTGAGCGAGATGTCCACAATGATTCCTTGACCACGAGATGAAACTGCAGTGAGTGAGGCGGGAAGTTCAACTGCGATTCGACCGTACTTGCGTAATTTCATCGCGTCTGGCCATCATGCACAGGAGAAGCGCAACCTGCACAAGGGCCGATTGCCTCTGTCATAACTATGTAAAGATTTGACTCTCTTCTTCTAAAAAGGGCAATTAATGAGGCGCTTATCTGTCGCTGCCGCGATGTTTCTCTTATTGGTTAGCGGGTGCAACCCCCAACTCTTTCCTCTAAAAACCACAGAAGGAGTCGACCCCCATTTTGATTGTTCTCGATGGCGGACCTTTCCCAACCAGTTCCAGGACCACAAAATACAACTGGGAGGCCTCATCGTACAGTCCGATACCAAGACCAACACCGTCACCATCGTGGCAATCCAACTTCCCATCGTAGAACATCCTGCCTATGGACCGAAGGATACGAAGAAACGAAGTGGCGAATTTGCGATTCTCTATCGGGGAAAGATTGAGCCGGTATTTCTCCAAGCAGGGAATCGTCTCATAGCTGTAGGCCTTACCGGCGCTCCCGTTAAGGTCGAAGTGGATGACGTCCTGCGAAGCCTGCCCGCTATGACCGCACAGTGTATCCACTTCTGGAATACCGGCGGAAAGGACATTGCGGATTTTGGGTATTCGGGTGCGGGGTATGAAAGCTTGAGAGAAGAGACCTACTGCGAGACCTTGCTTCCTGACCAGTGACCTGTGCCGGGTGGAAGTGGTCAGAAAATTGCCGTGTTTCCGGAAGGTTGCGTCCCTGCCCAAGTAACAGAAGTGACAGTGCGATATCACACAATCGCACAGGATCGTAGGCCCTTGCTGATAGACAATTCGGGGGTTTAATCTATATTCCCCCTGGGAAATTCACGTCCTAGGTGTGCCTTGTCAAACAAGAACGACATTTTGAAGCTATACGGGCGGTACAGTGTCGAGCTGGCGAAACACTTGAAAGAAGGGACGACCCTCAATCTTGAAGAACAAGTATATCTCGAGAATCATCTCTTAATCGTTCAACTGGCATTGGCCATGTCAAAACATACCCGTCCGAAGCGGTCAGTGCCCGTTCGAGGAGAGTGATGAAACAAGCGCTCGTGGTGGATGACCATCCCATCGTGCGGGATG
Organism: Nitrospira sp.; assembly: GCA_025935475.1. Taxonomy (GTDB): domain Bacteria; phylum Nitrospirota; class Nitrospiria; order Nitrospirales; family Nitrospiraceae; genus Nitrospira_C. Next base: position 14,401 of record JAICVE010000003.1, read on the forward strand.
GGATCAAGGAACTGCTTCAAAGAGCCTTTCCCTCGGTCACGATTAAGGATTCCTCCGGCGACGACGGCTTGCTCGAAGAGGTCTGCGGATACCCTTGGGCGTTCGTCGTCCTCGACATCAATTTGCCGGGGCAGAACGGCCTCGACATCATTAAGAAGACGAAAGTCCAACGGCCAGAAATCCCCATCATTGTCTTCAGCCTCTACTCCGAACGTCAGTATGCCGCACGAGCGCTGCGCGCAGGAGCAGTGGCTTATCTTTCAAAAGAACGCCCCCCACATGATTTGATCGAGATGGTGAAGACGACGCTCGAAGGGGGAGTGGTCAAGAAGCCGCGGGAAGTGATGGTCTCTCAGCCGCTGCTTTCCGACCGTGAGGTGCAGGTACTGGCGCTCTTCGTCAGAGGCCTGAGCCGAAAAGAGATCTCCAAGGAACTTAACATCAATGAGAAAACGGTCAGCACCTATCGGGCGAGACTCCTGCACAAGCTGGGCGTGAGGAACCTGGTCGAGCTGATCCGCTACGCCGTCGAAGAAGGCCTGGTCGATTGAACCATGAGGCGATAGAACGCCTCGGCTAACGGTTGCAGATTGACGCAATCCGCCTCGTTGTAGCGCAGCAGCTGCTCTCTGGCTTCCTCTGCGCGAGAGTGCCGCCATCGGTTCCAACATCGGACGGCGTCGTCGCCATTCATCCCCTGCAGTTCCTGCCCTCGAGTGATGCCTAATTGCCGTTCAATCGCCTTGAGTCCGCCGCGGTACCCGAGCCGCCGGCCGAGAAGACAGATATCCATATGCGGCTGGTCCAGTGGAAGATCCGGAAACTGGCTCAATAACATCGGCAGGTCGAACGTCGTCCCGCAAAAGGTCAGGAGCAAGTCATAGGCACGGAGCGCTTCTGCAAGCCGACCGGCATTCAATGATTCACCGCGGATGAAGGAGGTCATTTGTCCATGCCCATAGAGCCCGACCACGGTGATCTGACCAAAGCGATCGGTCTCGATGTCGAGACACACTGCCCGAGGACGCAGCCACTCATATAGTCGCCACTGCTCACGCGCGGGCAGGATAACGCCGAAATAACGCGCGTTGCCCCCGGCGTACTGTTCCTGAGCCTTCTGGACCTGCGTGTCATAGAGCGCCTTCCTCGCAGCACCGATTTTGTCGATCGACGGTCTCGAAAGAAAGTCTACCCATGTGAGGAGCCCTTGACGCCAGAGCCGCCGTTCAGTCGTCGAACCAACCCCTGGCAGAAAACAAAAGCTTGATTCAATCATGATGCCTGCGTTCCAGCGTGAGTGAATCCTATAGGCACAGCCACGAAGTGCCGAAGCCGCTACTTGGGCAGCTTCGGCACATTTACCTTGATCGGAGCCCCGGTCAAGGCTTTCAGAAACTCAAGCAGGTCCGCCTTTTCTTCTGAAGATAGACCCAACGGTTTCATCAAGGGACTTAGATTGGGATTGCCTCCCCCTCCCGCGTCAAAGAAGTCGATCACTTCCTCGAGCGTCTTGAACACACCATCGTGCATATACGGAGCCGTCTCGACCACACTCCTCAAGGTTGGCGTCTTGAATGCTCCCTTGTCTTGTTGCGCCCTCGTGACCATGTATCTCCCCAGATCTTCCTTGAGAGGCCCCACCTGGGGCACGCCGAGATTATGGAATCGATTGTCGGTGAGATTCGGACCGTTGTGACAGAGAATGCACCGAGCCTTTCCTCGAAACAGCGCTATCCCCCGCACCGCCGCCTCATTCATCGCCCCTGTTTCCCCCATCGTGTACTTGTCGAAAGCGCTGTTTTGCGACACGATCGTGCGCTCGAAGGCGGCGATGGCTTCGGCAATATGCTGGAGGGTCGCCCCTCCCCCGAAGATCAACTGAAACTGTTTTTGATAGGCCGGGATCTTGGCGATCTTCGGCACTACCGTCTCATGCATCTCGGCCATCTCGATGGGATTGTGGATCGGGCCGATCGCCTGCTCCTCCAGCGATCCGGCGCGGCCGTCCCAGAATTGCAAGGGAATGAAACCGGTATTGTACACGGTGGGCGCCTGGCGACCGCCGGCGGTCCCGAACGCCCCGATGGAGAACTGGCGGGCATCGGCGAACCCGGTGCCGGGATTGTGACAGAATGCACAGGAGACGGAATTATTTTTGGACAGGCGCGTCTCAAAGTAGAGCTGTTTCCCCAGCTCGACTTTCTGCGCATAGCTGAGATTTGTCGCCGGGGTCGGCACCTGCGTCGGCATCGGTCCGATGTCGGGAACCGTGACGCCCTCGACGGTGACGGTGCCGTGCGGGGCATATCCTGATGGAACGGCAAGGGCCGTGGATAGACTTCCCGCCAGCCAGCTCATCAAAAGAACCCCCAAACTGCCCAATCCACAAATCACGAAAAAGCGGCCTGCTCTACGACTCATATCCCCTCCTGCGGTTATCGCCCGTTGCGATCCAAAGGCCATCTCTACCTGTTTCTTCCGGCAGTAGAGCCAGGGTAAATACCAGACAAGGCATTGATTTTACAAGACATTGCAACATGAAGGCCAAAAGCGATTTGTGGTAGGCTATCACCGATACCGTAGGATAGTAGGAGAGTTTTCATGCGGATTCCATCTCGAGTCGTCCTTCCCTTCGGATATCGGATCTCCGTGCGCCAGCTATCGGATAGCGAGATGGACCGGCGCGATCCAAACGCCGATGGAATCTGGGATGACGAGTTAAAGACGATCTATTTAAGAAAGAAGCTTCCCGTCACCAGGCGGCGATACATCCTCGCCCACGAGCTCGGTCATGCCTGGCTCGATTGGCAGCACCGGCATCTCGACAATGGGAAAGCGAAGACCTAACCGGGCACACTCGGTCCCTGGTCGATCATCCTTTTCCGCTTCCTGCCAGCTGCGTAACCACCCTCCATTCTGCCTCGCTCACCGGTTGTACGGACAATCGTGATCCTTTGCGGAGCAGCACCATTCCCTTCAGCCTCGGCTCTTGTCTGAGCCGATCAAGCGGCAGGCTTGTAGGGAACTTCTCCCGGTATTTAAGGTCTATCATGTCCCACCGTGGATCATCCCTCGTACTCGTCGCATCATAATGATTGCTGCGCTTATCAAATTGGGTATCGTCCGGATAGGCCGTCTTCACGACCTCGGCGCTGCCAACAACGGCCGGCGGGTCCGCGTTGCTGTGATAAAAGAGTACACGGTCTCCGACAGCCATCTCGCGCATGAAATTCCTCGCCTGATAGTTCCGGACACCGTCCCAACAGGTGGCCTGACGGGGGGCGCGCGCGAGATCGTCGATGGAGAAGGTATCAGGCTCCGACTTGACGAGCCAGTACCGTCGTCGGTGCGTCATTTCATACTCCCTAGAAGCATCAAGGACCTTGCGATTTTTTCCTCGATCGGTATGCTATCGACCGGTCATTCCCCACCCCGGCCAAATGCGTCTCGGCGCGGCAGAGTCGGGCGGGTGAGATGAGAGGGCTCCCATGGAACTAACGCCGGAACTGACGCCATTCTTGTTTGGAATCTACAAGCTCGTCAAGTACGCGCTGTATCCGCTTAGCTGGGTCTTGCTGCTCATGAGCCTGACCACAGTATTGTTGTTACTGCCCATGACGCCGCGACGGCTTCGTTGGGCGAGAATCGGCTCGATCGGCGGGCTCATCCTCTTGTTCATAGTTTCAAGTCCTATGATCGCTCGTCCACTGCTCGGCAGCTTGGAGGCCTGGCATGCGACGCCGCTGCTGAAAGGTGCAAGGTACGATGCGATCGTCGTCTTGGCAGGAGGCTTGCTCCAGCCAGGAACATTGCGGCCGACGGCGGACTTGTCTTCCTATTCAAGGAACCGGACAACGTGCGGGGTGGACCTCTATCAGCAGGGCTTGGCGCCGAAGCTCGTCTTCACTGGCGGCAGTGGGAATCCGTTCAAAGAGGCTCTGAAGGATGCTCCGGAAATGAAACGATGGGCGGAACGGCTCGGAGTCCCAAAGGAGGCGATGCTGATCGAAGGGCTGTCACGGACCACCTATGAAAATGCCACGGAGACTAAGCGCCTGCTCGGTCCAGCAACCATTCTGTTGGTCACCTCGGCCAGCCACCTGCCGCGGGCGACGGCCCTTTTTGAGAAACAGGGATTCCACGTGACGCCGGTACCGTGTGATTTCTTGATACGGAATCGACCAGAGGATACCTTTCAGCACCTCGATCCGTTTGATGTGCTCCCAAACGATCATGCGATCGAGCATACGACGGGCGCTGTGACAGAATTGGCCGGAATGGCCATCTATTGGTTGACCGGAAAGCTTTAGCAGGGGGTCGACAGTGTTGGGCGTGCAGCGGCCGATCGATAGACCGCACTCTTGTAGTCCATGGCCCTAAAGAACGGATGCCTCTCATCATCCGTGCTTGGCTTCAAGAAACTGAATCAGGGCGTGGTACGTCATCTCGCGTACCCGAGCCTTCGAAGCTGGGCGCCCGCTGACGTTCCAGGCCAACCATACCTGATCGGTAACCTGCGTACGCGCCTCGTTGCAGAAGGTCCACATTTCATGCAGAAATTCCTCAGGCAGTCCGACCTGCACGCCTTCAGACTCGATTCGATCGTCGAGAATCGCCAACAGATCGGCAATCGCTTGGTCAGGCTGATACGACGTCTTCGAGAAACCGAACGCTTCATGCGCGACCGCTTCCTGCTCGGCCTGCATAACCAGGTCACGCATGTATTCTTTCAACAGGCCTACCACATGACCCGAGAGCGCCATGCTGCTTCCCCCGCTGCATTATGCGGCGAAGCGCAGGGGAGAGCAACCGTGAGGCCGAAGATGTCCCTGGCGGCATGCAATTGACCAATCGGCCGGTGGTTTTTTATGATGCGTCGATGACAGTCCCTTCACTCGAGCGGTTCGACATCGCGGTGAATACCCCGGCAGGTCGTCTCAATACGGTGCTGGATGTCCCGACGGGATTCGTACCCATTACCTCGATCGTTCCTCTTACGCGCCGCCTCGGTGAAGAAATATTAAAGCTCGAAGAACACCGATCCAGAGAAACGGGGCACACCGTTTCCTGCCGCATGGGGTGCGCGGCCTGCTGCCGGATGCTGGTCCCTCTGTCTCCACCTGAAGCCTTTTCGCTTGTCGAATATATCGAACAGCTTCCGACCGAGCGGCGCAAGGCGATTGAACGAAACGTCACCCACACCAAAGCTGACCTCGCCGAGCACGGCCTCTTGGACCGTTTGCAAGCGGTGGCCAACGCAGAACGCCCCATTGCCGATGAAGAATTAGAACCGATCAATCGAGCCTATTATGCACTGCGACATCCCTGTCCGTTCCTGGAAAACGAGATGTGTTCGATCTATGAAGCCCGGCCTGCCGCGTGCCGTGAATTGCTTGTCACCTCGCCTGCCGAGCTCTGCGATAATATGGTTGAGAATCCGGTTACGCCCGTTCCAGTCTCGGTTCGCATTGGAACGGTGCTGGGTCTGCTCTGGGCCAGTATCAGCGGCAGTTCCCCTCGGCTGATTCCGCTTCCGCTTGCCTTGGATTGGGCCAGACAGCACCGAAAGGAAGGGATGCAACAGTGGACAGGTTCCCACCTGATTGACCGGATGTTGGACACGATGTGGCGCATCCTCAGCCACGAATTTGAGCGGCGCGGACAGTCGCCCATGCCCTGACCAATCACCCTCAGGATCTGAGAAGGAGAGTGCTCATGCAGAAACCTGTTCTCGCGTGCCTTGACCTGGAAGGGGTCCTGGTTCCGGAGATTTGGATCAATGTTGCACTCAAGACCGGCATTGAAGAACTCAAAGTGACGACCCGCGAAATGCCCGACTACGACGCCCTGATGAAGCGCCGACTGGCGATTCTCGCTCAGCACAACCTGACGATCGCCGACATTCAGGAGGTCATCGCCGGCATGGGACCATTGGCTGGTGCGAAGGAATTTCTTACTTGGCTCAGAGAGCGATGCCAGGTCGTAATTCTCTCCGACACGTTTTATCAGTTCGCCTTACCGTTGATGCGTCAGTTGGGATTCCCGACGCTTTTCTGCAACCAGCTGGAAATCAACGGCAACGGCAACATCGCGGCGCACCACATGCGCTTGCACAATCAGAAAAAGCACTCGGTGGCTGCCTTCAAGGCGCTCAACTTTTTCACTATGGCCGCCGGGGATGCCTACAACGACACCGCTATGTTGGGCGAGGCCGACGCCGGGTTCTTTTTTTGCCCCCCCGAACACCTTCCCAAGGAATTTCCGCAGTTCCCCGTGACGCGAACCTATGCCGAGTTGCAAACCCGGTTCGCGACCGCAGGCCATCTGCCAGGCTAAGAGGTCTGTAAAAAGCAGAAGGCCTGCTGGGAGGTTCCCGGCAGGCCTTCATGCTCTCATCTGCGGCTCTGGCTAGAAGTTCATCCAGAGCTGGACGTAGGCCCACTCTTGATCGACGCTCGATCCTAAATTCTCCTGGATATATCCACCGGCGAACAGGTGACCATAAGTCGCCTGGAAGGCCACCTTGCCGTCCATGAACATATGGGTCCAGGTGAAGTCGATTTCGTCACCGATATGCGTCTTCGTATTGTTCACTTTGGAGAAGACATACACGCCCTGTGACCCGCGGTACCAGTTGTCACGTGCGGTGGCCAGGTTCAGGTTCGTGTACCAGAGTTCGATGTGATCATCCTTGCTCGGCCGTGCTTGGAAGTTGGCCGAGGGACTCATCATGTTCTTCCAGGCCTGGACGTCCATGTAGCCCATGTGGATGTGGTTGGTCGGGAACATGTTTTCGAACGTGTTGGCGGTGCTACAATTTTGCGCTCCTGCTCCTGTTGCGATGTTACAGTTCGCCCGACCGTCGCCCGAAGCGTAGTCGAAGTTGATCGCGATCCTCGGCTTCCAGGACGACTGATAATGCGTATAGCCGATCCAGTTTCTGGTGGCCCAGGCATTGATGTGCAGGTTCTTCTGGTTGCCGTAGCCGTTCTGTATGGCGTTCGTGCCGCCCGTATCACCCATCTGACCAAATTGCCAGACCACCTCGTTGATCGCATCGAAATTGCCCTTCCGCATTTCGATCCGGTTTCCAAGGTTGTAACGGGTTTGATTGGAGTGTTTCGCCGTCCCGAGACCTTGGCCCCGGTTGTCCGCTGAGTCGAGCCGGTTGGAGTAGAGGACATAGTACGGCTCGATCAGGAACCCCGGCACCGACTTGATCTGGTTGTACAAGAGATACATGTCGACGTCTTTGTTGGCCGTGCCGTTATTAACCCCGCTGGCTGTCGTCAGGTTATTTTGACCGCTGCCGACCGCTGCGGCCTGACCGATATCGGTTTCTGAGTTCCGGAACCACCCAGCATAGACATCCCAGGCCTTGGTGCTGTACTGGAGCATGATACCGTCGTGGCTGTAGCCGGTGTTGGCCCAGTCGAAGTGACCGAAGAATGAGTGGTTGCCGAAGATCACATATTGACGACCGGCCTTCACGCTCAGGCCTTGGACGCCGGCGAAGTTCCTAATCAACATATAAGCAGCCCGGACGCCGAGCCGGCCGTTGTTGCCGCCGCCAGTACCAGGGACGGCTCCACCATTGTGGTTCAGCGGATCGCCGCCGTTGCCGGCATTGGCCGCGTTGCCATTGCCGCCCCACGTGGCCGAGTCGATGATTTCCATGTAGAAATTGACGTCCGGCGACAAGTCATAGCCTAGACCGAGACGGACCCACTGTTGCACGAAGAAGTCATTCGCCTTCCCCGCCACGCCGTTCGGATTAGTCGTGTTGTTAACTGCGTTACAGGCACCGTTTCCACTACCCGGATTGATACCGCCACCAGCCGGAACAACCCCTGGTCCACCGGCCATCGCGCTACCGAAGCAGGTCTGATTTCGCATGTCCGGCCGTACGCGGAGGTCCGCACGCATCCAGAAGTTCTTGAGATCGAAGTTCTTTCCGATTTTGGGATCGTAGAGTTCGTAGCCTTCTTTTTGGGGTATCGCACGAGGGATCGCCGGGAGGTTGGTGATCTTCTCACCCTCCGGCAACTCGAATGCCGCTTGGGCTGGAGCCCC
>JAICVE010000440.1 GCA_025935475.1 Nitrospira sp.
CCGGGAGTCGTCGTGCTTCCTCCCGCCCAAGCCGTCGCTGCCAAGGTTTCCATCCCACCGGCGGAAGAGACCACGAAGGTCACCCCGGAACGCCAGGCCGCAGACCTCGCTGCGAAACTCAAGGCCGATGCCGCCTTGATTGGACAGGTCCTGGTGTATCAGGAGCGATCGGGCGGCAAGCTGGGAGCGAGTCCTCCCGCGACGGTCGGATTTGAAGTGAAGGCGGTCGCGCCGGACGGCCAAGTGCTCTGGGTTGGCAACTACTATGAACGGCAGAAGCCGATGACGCAGGATTTTCTGGGATTCGTTCAGCATGGGGGAGTGTTTGTGACGGCCGAAGAATTGGCCCAGTATGGCGCTGACCAGGTGTTGAAAACGTTTCCATTTGGCGGCCCCGAAGGAGAGTGAGAGATGATGGTCATTCCGGCCATCGATGTGAAAGACGGGCGGTGCGTCCGATTGCGTCAAGGCGATATGGCTGCGGAAACGGTGTATTCTGACGACGTCGCGGCGATGGCCCGACGGTGGGAAGAAGCCGGCGCGCGCATGATTCATCTGGTTGATCTCAACGGCGCCGTCGAGGGAGAGCCGAAGAATTTTCCTTACATTGAAGCCGTGCGAAAGGCCGTGGGGGTCGAGATCCAAGTCGGCGGCGGGATACGAACTCTTTCGACGGTCCGGCGATATCTCGATGCGGGCGTTTCCCGCATCGTGCTTGGCACGGCGGCTTTGACTGATCGAACATTGCTCGACGAGGCCTGCTGCGAATTTCCGAGGCGGATTCTGCTGGGGTTGGATGCTCGAGACGGCAAGGTTGCTGTGAAAGGATGGACGTCAGTGTCTGAGACCACCGCGATCGATCTGCTCAAGGTACTCTCAAGCTATCCGGTCGGGGCCGTCATCTATACCGATATCGCACGGGATGGAATGCTGGGCGGGCCGAATCTGTCTGCACTCAGGGAAATTGCGGCCTATTCCCCGTTCCCCGTCATCGCCTCCGGAGGGATTTCCCGCATTGAAGATTTACAGGCCGTGCGCTCTCTGGGACCGCAGGTCGTGGGAGCGATTGTGGGCAAGGCGCTCTACGATGGAAAGCTGGATTATCGCGACGCACTTGCCGCGCTGACCTGACGGCAGACGTCAAAATCGCATGTTGACCAAGCGCATCATTCCCTGTCTTGACGTGAAAGACGGCCGGGTGGTCAAGGGGGTCAGCTTCGTCAATCTTCGCGATGCGGGAGATCCGGTCGAAGCAGCGATGGTTTATGATCGGGAAGGTGCGGATGAGCTCTGCTTTCTCGACATCACCGCCTCGCACGAAAACCGGAAGACAATCATCGACGTGGTCGAACGCACCGCTGCGAGTGTCTTCATGCCGGTGACCGTGGGGGGGGGCGTCCGTACGCTCGACGATATCCGCAACCTGCTCAATGCCGGAGCAGACAAGGTGAGCATCAATACAGCTGCCGTCGAGCGGCCGCAGTTTGTGAAGGAGGCCGCTGAGCGGTTTGGGACGCAGTGCATCGTCGTGGCCATTGATGCCAAGCGGACGGTAGCCCACGAGTGGGAAGTCTTTACGCACGGCGGTAGAAAGCCGACCGGCATCAACGCCGTGGAATGGGCTCATCGGATGGAGCAGTATGGCGCGGGTGAGATTCTCTTGACGAGCATGGACGAAGATGGCCAACAGCGGGGGTATGACCTCAACCTGACAGCGACAGTAGCGGATCGTGTGTCCATTCCGGTGATTGCATCGGGCGGTGTGGGAACGTTGGAGCACTTGTACGACGGTTTGGTCACGGGAAAGGCGGATGCCGTGCTGGCCGCCTCGATTTTTCATTTTCGAAGCTATACGATTCCTCAGGCGAAGGCCTATCTGCGGCAACGGGGAGTCCCGATACGACAGGCGCCGGTTGGACAGGTGACATAATGGCCGATCTCGGGCTGAAGTTTAACGAGCAGGGGCTGCTGCCCGTCGTCATCCAGGACTGGTTGGACGGGACTGTCCTCATGCTCGGGTATATGAACCAAGAGGCAGTTGCCCGAACCCTGGCGACCAAGTCAGTACACTTCTGGAGCCGATCGAGACAGAAACTTTGGGAGAAGGGCGAAATGTCGGGTCACAAACTCCTGGTCAAGGACCTCTTCATCGACTGTGATCGCGATACGATCCTCGTGAAGGCGCAGCCAACCGGACCCACCTGCCACACCGGGGAACGCGCGTGCTTTTTCTCCAAGTTGAACGAGGTCGGTCATGACCTCAACGAGAAATCTCCGGAGGCACAGGGCGGAATTCTCGACAGCGTGCTCCGTATCATTGCTGCCCGCAAGGCCGCTCCGCAGCCGGGGTCCTACACAACCAAGCTTTTCGAAAGCGGGCATGACAAGATTTTAAAAAAGGTTGCGGAAGAAGCTGGCGAAGTCCTGATTGCCGCGAAGGGAGGCAAGAGGACGGAGATTGTCTACGAGGTGGCGGACCTTCTGTTCCACACCTTGATGGTGATGGGATATCACGACGTCTCTCTCCATGAAGTCTATCAGGAGCTGGGTACACGATACGGAAAATCCGGGCTGCGAAAGCCATCAGAGAGCAAGCCATGACCGATTGTCTATTTTGCAA
>JAICVE010000273.1 GCA_025935475.1 Nitrospira sp.
AACCTCCCTTTGACTCGAAGGGTGTTGATGGTCCCGTCAGTCGGGTCTCCTGACTCGCGGCTCGTCGTGTCCCTGCGCCTTCCCGTGGAGCGAGATCCACAGTGGCATAACGGCAGGTCACTCCCCGCTTACAGTGGCGGCACCGTGATGGCTTTGCACCATCTTCCCCGGCGCTGACGGCTATCCTGTAATAATCCCCCGCGATACATGTGATGCGCCCGAATGCTCGGTCTCAGGAAGAGGGGCGACATCCCTTCCTGCACCGCAGTCATCCTCGGATATAGGATGCCCGGTACACGGTAGATAGCGGCAGCATGGTGCCAAAATCCCAGTCAAAGGTCAGAACGGCAGTCCGGTCGGATGTATGTGACAGGAGGCGTTCCCCTTTCTTCAGCACCAGACTTGGCGCCTTCCAAAAATCAAGTGTCCGCTCAGCCCCCGTCCTGTTACAAACGATGACAGGAAGCCCTGTCTCTTTCGATCGTGCCTCCCATTCGCCATTCGGACCATGGATTCCAGGTCCCCATGACGCCGGCGAAATGAGCAGTTGCGCCCCCTTGGCCTGTAACGTCCCTGCGATATTCGCAGTGTACATATCACTGCAAATCAACATGCCCACGCGTATTCCATCGCAGTGAACTGGAACGAGAGAGTCTCCCGGACTCGACCAAGACAGCGAATCACTCGCGACATGAATTTTCCGATGTTTGCCGATGATTGCACCGTCCGGACTAATGACGAAGACGGAGTTGTACAGTTTGTGTAATTCACGCTCTGGACAGCAAAGAAAGACCGTCCGTTTCAAGCTTTTCACTAGCCGGCAAAACTCCTGCATCCATGCGTCTGGCTGCGGCCGGATCCAGTCGGTGCCGATCACCTGAGCAAACTGCAGTCCGGATATGGCGAGCTCTGGAGTGATGATCCACTGTGCCCCGACAGCGGCAGCGTGTTTGACGGCTTCAACGATCACCTGTTTGTTGCGATCGATATCGCCTGGAACCATCGCGAGATGGAGAAGCGCAATTTTCCCTGGTTTCATTACCAGTCTGCTCCGTGGATCACCCTTCCTCCTTAGCGATCGTTCAACTCTATGCCCGACGCACAGTTGGTTGCCGTCTCGAGCTGTGACGTGGAATGCGAAAGTCCCCTATGGACCATCAGACCGGTGGTTCCGGCTTGGCAAGGTTACCCGAGGCAAACCGGACATCGGATGTTTGTCCACAAGGACGTGGCACCGGTACACTGTCCTCAATATCTCTGGCTGGATGACATCTTCGGGACTCCCAAGACGAAACACCCGCCCCTGATCCAACAGAAGAACTCGGTCACAATACTCACTCGCTAAGTTTAAATCATGCGAGACGACGACGATGGTCAGTTGACGCTCAAGCTTGAGTCTGTGCAGGACCGAACAAATCTCAATGTGATGCTGAAGATCCAGAAAAGCTGTCGGCTCATCGAGCAAAAGTATTTCAGGATTCTGTGCAAGGGCTCGAGCGATGACCACACGCTGGCGCTCCCCTCCGGACAGTCCGGTGACTGAGCGTCCGGCGATGTGCCACACGTCCATTGTCATCATCGCCCGTTGCGCGATGGCACGATCTTCAGAAGTATCCCAGCCAAATCCCAGATCCCAGATTTTTCGATGGCGATGAGGGAATCGACCCATCAGAACCGTCTCGGCTACACTGAAAGGAAACGCCTGGTACGTATCTTGTGGAACAAATGCGACGCTCCGCGCCACCACCTCCTGACGCAAGTGAGAAAGGGGTTTCCCAAACAGCGCAATCGAACCGTGTTGGAGAGCAGTCACCTTCGCGAGCAACTTCAGCAGCGACGTCTTTCCAGAGCCGTTGGGACCGACGATGCCCAACATCTCTCCTGGTTGCACGCAGAAGTTAATGCCTTGGAGAACCCACGGCGCCTTATCTGAGGCTGAGCCGGTCCCATATCGAAAATTCAGTCCTTGAACATCATAGGCGGATTGACTGCGATCCTGCGTAACCATGGTCACGACATTTGATCCTTCCGCCAGACGAGTAGATAGATGAAAAATGGGCCGCCTGCCAACGCAGTCATGATGCCAACGGGAAGTTCAGATGGCGAAACAAACGTCCTCGCGAACGTATCAGCGATCATCAAAAATGCACCGCCGACCAATGCAGCCGCAGGCATGAGTAGACGGTGGTCGGCTCCGAAGATCAGGCGCACGGCGTGCGGAACGACCATACCGATGAAGCCGATCATGCCGCTGACCGAGACGACCGCTCCGGTCATCAATGCCGACACGAGGAAAATGTATTTCTTGGTCCGTTCAGTATCGATCCCAAGTGACCGCGCAGATTCCTCCCCAAATGCCATGATGTTCAATACCCTGACCTGCCTCAACAGCAACGTGAGCCCAACGACGAGGTACAACGAGAACACCAGCAATCCAGGATACGTGGGCGCCGTTAGCGAACCCATCAACCAGATCATCATGCCGAAAGAACGATTTGGATCCATGATCGATGTCACAAACATGATCAGCGCCGAAAAGATGGCGTTGAGGATCACGCCTGCCAACAACAAGCTGTGGATCGGGAGGCGGTCGTAACTGGCTGCCAATCGATAAATCACGAGCAGAGCTGCCAGGCTTCCGAGAAACCCACACATGGGTAAGACGGACGCTGCCAACATTGTCGTACCCACACCGGCCAATATAGCGACCGAGACGCCAAGCGCTGCCCCGCTGGACACGCCGAGGAGGTATGGGTCTGCCAGAGGATTTCTGAGTAAGGCCTGTAACGCGACTCCGACGGATGCCAGACAGCAGCCGATGAGAAATCCAAGGAAAACTCTCGGCAAACGCACATGTAAGAGAATCGTGGCGGTCGTGTCGAGCTCGCCGCTTCCAGCGACCCCCTGAAAAAAGACATGGAGAATCTGAGGGAGTCCTATATACGCTGCGCCAAATTGGAGACATACGACCGCCGAGACGATGGCGGTAATAAGGAGGAGTCCGATGACCTTCGTCCAACGTGCAGCTGTCAGCGTCGATTGGTGAAACAACTGCTCATCGACTGGACGAGGGGACGTACGCGACGACTCGGTCGATGGCGCAAGCATACCGGCCGGAGGTGAACTGGGAGGACGACTCGTTCGCATCATTGGCGCTGGGATGTTGTGTCCGAGAGATAGGCGTCCGGATGAATCGCGCGAGCCAGATGCTCCAATCCTTCAACCACCCGAGGACCCGGCCGATTGAGAGCATCCGAAGACACATCGCGGAGTCGTCCATCTCGAACGGCTGACAAATTGCCCCATCGATTCCATTCTTGCTGTTCATTCTTGGGAATACTCTCCATGGAGCCAACAGGAAAAATGAGCACCTCAGGATCCTCCTGTAGCACCGTTTCGAGGCTGAGTTTGGGATAGGCCGACCCACTGTCGGCGGCAATGTTGATTCCACCCGCCAAGCCGATCATTTGATGAATGTAGCTTCCGGGACCGACGGTGATGAGCGGGTGGCTATTGAGAACGTAGAGCACACGTTTTCTTGGCGACGCGGCGATGCGTCTGGTCACTTCAGCCATTCGGGCTCGCATGGAACCGGTGACGGCGTCAGACCGTGACGTTCGGTTGAACATCTTCCCGAGGCTTTGGATTTGGATCAGGATATCCTCCACCGACTTCGCCTCCAACAAGAACACCGGGATTTTCAATTCATCCAATTTTGCGATGGTATCGGCCCGGAGAAATTCTTGCGGAGCGACAATCAGGTCTGGTCGAAGCGCGACCAAGGACTCGAGACTGGGGCGAGCATAGCCTAACTTCGGTTTTTTTAGTGCGGCGGCGGGGTAGTTGCAAAATTCTGTGACGCCAACAATCTCTTCATCGAGTCCCAGTGCGAACAACATTTCCGTAATGCTCGGCGCTAATGACACCACGCGCGTCGGCGGCTTGGCAACATAGAGCTTTCTTCCTGCATCATCGACAAAGGTGCGGGCCGTAATGTTTGCCATGAAGGGCATACCCGTGAGAATGCCCTGCTGTCTTCGCTTCATGTGTGAGGTCTCGTCGCCACTGAACGCGAGCCCTGGCCAAGCGACCAGTAGCAGCAGCGCTCCTAGTAGCACCCTGCTCGATCGGCGTATTGTCATGTTTGAGCGAGGCAAATAAAAAATCCTCAAGGCCTAGACAGACCCTGAGGATTGCACCCGCTTCTCATCCTCGCCGGTTCCCCAGCCCTCGAGGGAACGATGGTCAATTATCTGGGTAGGTCTTCTGGCTCATGGTTCGTCCTACTCCCCGTGCCTTCCCATCCGTCAAACCGGACAGTGGCGTTCGCGGGTTTCGTCCCCATTCACAGCGGCGGGACCGCGAGGGATTTGCACCCTCTTCCCTTCCCCGGAAATCATTAATATGAGGTGGCACTCTAGGAGACAGGGTCAATTCCTGTCAAGTTCATTAATGTGCGGACATCCATGTCCGGCAGCGATGGCTGGCCAACGGCCGCGAACAACTGTCGGAAACATCACGACTTTTCAGTTTCCGCAACGGCACGGCGTTTGCGTGA
>JAICVE010000218.1 GCA_025935475.1 Nitrospira sp.
ACCGAAGAAGAAACAAGACACAGACGAACCAAAGAAAAAACAAGACACGGACGAACCGAAGAAGAAACAGGACACGGACACTAAGATCGACAGCAACGGAAAGCAGGGAGCGGACAAATCGGCGAACGAAGAGAAGGGAAAGGCAGCGGACGAGAAAGCGAAAGACGAGAAGGCAAAGAGTGAAGAAAAGGCGAAACCGGCGGACGAGAAACCGAAGGCGGAAGAACCGAAACCGGAAGAGCCAGCCAAAAAGGCTGTCACCTCGCTGAATCTCGCCATCAAGTTGGCGTTGATGGCCGATCCGCAATTGTTTCCCCTCGAGATCGAAGTCGAGATGGACAAAGGGAAAGCCATCCTGAGTGGATCAGTTCCCACCGAAGAGGACAAGGCCAAAGTGGCTGAGATCGCGGGCAAGATCGACGGCGTCGAGACCGTAGTCAACAAATTGACTGTCACACCTGCGCTCAAGGACAAGCTGGCGAAGAAGCAGGATGAGAGCATTGCCCATGTGGTCCGGGATCGTCTGTCGCGAAGCGAAACGTTGAAGGCCGTCGGATTCGACGTCAAATCCGAAAACGGCATCGTGTACTTGAGCGGAAAGACGCGCTTTCAGGTCATTGCACTTGAAGCAGCGGAGGCCGCGCGGCAGGTTCCAGGTGTCCGTGCCGTTGACACTGCCGGCGTGCAGCTCGTCGCCAAGGAGTAAACCGCCAGAGGAACGGTCGAGGTTGAGGTCGGGTCGAGGGAGAGCGCACTAGCGCTGCTTGACCCGGCCTGAGCCCCGGACTGTGTGGAGGATCGTCTCACGCGTGTCATCAAAGACCTATCGACGCACTCCCGTCAACATCACCGGCATCATCACGCCAAACCGCGCTGGTTGCTCAGCGACGGATTCTCCTACGTCTGGTGGGGTCAGGTCGTCTCCCAAGTCGGTGACGGCATCTCAAAGCTGGCCCTGCTGTGGTTCGTGTATTCCGTTACCGGTTCGCCGCTGAAAACCAGCATCATCGGGATTCTGCAAACGGCGCCCGCCATCGTCCTGGCCCCTCTCATCGGTGTCGCCGTCGACCGTCTCCCGAAGAAAACGCTTCTCATTTCGTCGGATCTGGTGCGAGCGGTCGTGATCGGCCTGATCCCCTGCTGGATGTCGGTGGACAGCTTTACCGTTTCTTCGTTGTACATTCTCGTGACGCTCCACGCGGTCGCGACCGCGGTGTTCGGCCCCGCGCTGACCGCAGCCGTTCCATCATTGGTCCCAGCGTCGCAATACACCTCCGCCAACGCGCTGCTGCAGACGACGACCAGCTTGGGCATCATCTTCGGCCCTGCGTTAAGCGGGCTGGGCATCGCAGCCCTGAGCTCTCAGGAAGTGCTCTGCCTCAATGCGTTGACGTATTTGATTTCAGCGGCCTGCTTCGTACCTATTCGGTTTGCACCGCCGGTATTGAGTCTCGTGTCGCAATCCCCCATCGCTTCGGCATGGCACGACATGGTCGACGGCCTGCGATTCGTCATGACGGGCCGTCGCATTATCATTTTCTTGACGGTGACCGCATCGCTCTACACGTTTGCGACAAGCGCCTTCACCACCCTCTTCCCCGTCTTCGCCCGAACGCTGTTAGATCTCGGCCCTGTAGAGGTTGGCTATTTGTGGTCCATGCTCGGCGTCGGACTGCTCAGCGTGTCTGTCGCGCTCACGATTATCAGCGCTTGGAGCATCAAGCAGCGAATCAAAGTGATTGCGTTCGCCAGCACGATGAGCGGGCTCGTGCTTTTCGCCTTGGTGAAGACGAATCAGCCGACGTCGGCTGCCGTACTCCTGATGCTCCTCGGTGCCGGTCTGGGGGTCCTCACCCCGGTGGCGTGGGGCGTGCTTCAAGAAGTGGCCCCAGCGCACATGCTCGGACGGGTCTTGGCGTTCTATACCCTGGGTGCCATGGCTGCGGCAATGGCTGGTATTACCCTGTTTGGTTGGATTACAGGACATTTCGGTGTGCCGACCGCCGTCGTGACGATCGGCATCGTCATGGCCGGAACGGGCCTTTCGGCCTGGCAATATCTCGACTACGTTCCCGACAGGCCTTCCAAACGGGAGACTCCGTTGGCCCGAGACCAGGCTTAATGGCCCCCGCTAGGGTAAGCCCGAGTCATGGAATCCTTCACCTGTATGGCATGGATGACTGAAATTGCATGAGTCAAGAACGGGGGATCCCCCTAGTCTTGATTTGTCCTAGTTGCGGGTTATGTTGAGAGAACGTTTCTATTCCGTACAAAGTCCAATATCGATCGATGGTTTGGATGTCGCGCCGAGGATCAGGCCAACGGTGAACTAGTTCGAGAAAACCGAGCCAACTCCTGGCAAGGTCTGTGCAGTTACTCCGGGTGTCTGTGTGTGTATTCGTGTTGTATCGATGCATTGAGGCCAGAGCATGACCACCTCGACGACTGACAAACAGATACACAAGGGCACGAGCCCATCCCCCATGACTGGATGGCAACTGTTGAAGGCCCGGGATTTCAGTTTGCTGTTTTGGGGCCAGATGACGTCCCAAATCGGCGACAGCCTGAACCGCGTCGCCCTGTTATGGTTTGTCTACCAACTGACCGGCTCCGCGATGAAGATGGTGATGATTGGACTGTTGCAGACGATTCCCCCGCTCCTCTTGAGCCCGTTGATCGGGGTCTATCTGGATCGGGCCAACAAGAAGACCGTCATGGTCTGGGTGGACATTGCCCGGAGTGTACTCGTGCTGCTCATTCCCCTACTCTACGCGTTCGACCAATTGACGCTCGAGCGCCTCTATGCCGCCGTTTTTCTGCTGGCGATTGTGTCGACCATCTTTGGCCCCGCACTGTCGGCTTCCGTCCCACAACTCGTAAGCCGCGAACAGTTGACCGCCGCGAACGCCCTCCTGCAGACGACGACCAATACGGGCCTGCTCATTGGCCCGTTGATCAGCGGCGTCGGCATAGCGCTCATCGGATCGCAGAACGTCCTGTACGTCGATGCGGTGACGTTTTTCATCTCGGCTCTTTGCCTGATCTTCATGCGGATGCGTCCGTTGGACAGCAACGGGCGTGAGAACGTACGCACCACCTGGACGCAAGAACTGCTGGCCGGCATCCGCTTCGTCTATCTGGAGCAAACGGTGCTGGTGCTGATGGTGGCCGCCGCGCTGTACAGTTTGGCCGCCAGCGCCTTCGCATTCATGCTGCCGGTGTTTGCCGAACAGAATCTCAGCGCCGGAGCGTTGGAGGTCGGCGCTCTCTGGTCTGCGCTGGGAGCCGGCATGCTTGCCACGTCAACCTGGCTCGCATCGCTCGCTCAAGGAGACTTGCACGGACGGTTCACGCTGATTTTCCGATCGATGGCTGTCGGCGGCTTGGCCATGTGCGGACTCAGCATGTTGACGGCGCCGCTCATCGCTGGAGCTTTGATCCTCATTATCGGCGGGAGCACCGCTCTCTTCATGCCGATCGTCTGGGGAGTGTTGCAGGAGGTCACCCCTGCACCGCTGCTTGGCCGCGTCTTCACAACATTCAGTACCGGATCCATGGCTTCCGCGATGGCCGGCATGGCAGGCTTCGGATGGGCCGCCGATACGATGGGACCTCACGTGAGCTTGCTCGGAATCGGTTTCGTGCTGCTCTGCACCGCCTGCCTCGCCGCATTATCCTGCCGGCGTTTCCGTCCAGTTCCCAACGGCGAAGCCGTCACAAAGCTGGCCGCCTAACACGACACGATCGCGGTCCAATTCCCCACTCATGACTCATGCGAGAGGGCGCCGGACGTGTCTTGGGTTAGGCCGCTCTCACATGAGGTGTGTCAGAGCTTACACGACGGTCGACGACACGCCAGTTGATGTTCGAAAAGAAGGCGCTGATGTATTGTCCTCGCTCAGCGGGAGAATAGTCGAGCAGGAACGCATGCTCCCAGACATCCATGACGAGGACCGGCTGAAACCCGGCGACAGTGCCGTGCTCGTGCAAGGTCACCCAGTGGTTGCTGAGATGTCCGGTTGACGGATCCTGAAAGCAGATCGCCCATCCCACTCCGCGGATTTTACCCACGCTGATGAAGTCTGTTTTCCACCGGTCGAATGTGCCGAACGACGCCTCTGCACACCGGAGGAACGCCGACGTGGACTCAGGCTTTCTTGATGCCTTCGGCGTGAGATTTTCGAAGTAATATTCATGCAACACCATCCCATTGAACTCGAACCCCAAACGGCGGGTGAGTTCCGAATAGGCCGGAAACTCCTCCTGATCGACCTGTCCGTCCCTGAGAAACTCGGCGATTCGCCCCTGGAGGGCATTCGTCGCCTTGACATAGCCCTCATACAGCGATAGGTGCATGTCAATCGTCTTGTCGGAAATTCCTTCGAGGCCATGCAGATTGAATGATTTGGTCTTATACGATTGATCAGGCAGCATACCCACTCCTCCTCAAATGGTAACGTCCTGGCGGTCCTCCACACTCATGCCTTCCTGGGTCGGCGATTCGACATCAAGGATTTTCACGTCGATGACCAGATGCTTTCCGGCCAGTGGATGGTTGAAGTCGATCGAGGCCACGGGGCCCGCCAATTCCGTCACCACGAACGGAACGCCCTCTTCCGTCGTGAAAATGGTGCCTGGCTGGGTGTCCGGTGGAAGCCGTTCACTGCTGATGATGCCTTTTTTCGACTCGTCATACGGACCGAACGCATCGTCAGAAGAAAGATCGACCCTCTTTTCCTGGCCTTTCTTCATGCCTGTAATGGCTTTCTCGAGATTGGGCAAGAGTTCGTTGTGGCCGGGCGTGAACTGGCTGACATTTTTCGGGATAACGAGCTGGGATTCCGGCACCGTAATGGTGAATTCCATCAACACGACCATTCCTTCTTGAACAACAGTGTCGCCTTCCGCCCAGACGTACAGCATCAAGGGCGGCGCGAGCATTCCGATGAGGGCCGCTACGGCCACCCACATTTTTGGTCGAGGCATAATGGACTCCTTCCACCCCTGAAAGGGATGTGTCCGACATCAGTGTGGTGCGATCCGCCCGGCATCGCCCGATTCGCTGTCATACTGCTCACCCCGTTCCTGCCGAGGCGCCCCCTGCGCCATTTGTTGGGCCGCGTGGCCCTGACGCCAGTGACTATATTGTTCAGGCCGTAAGACATCCCTGGCTTCACGCAACGCCTTGATGCCCGCCATCCGCAGCCTGCTGTGTTCCTGATCCGCCTTCTGTACGGCAGTTTCGATTGCGAATAGCGAGCTGCGATTGTCGTGAATAAGCTTCAGCGCATCCATCTCGCTGCGTTTATAGGCCATCTCACGATCGTGCCGGGTCCGTTCATACTGTTCCGTAATGGTCTTGATCTTGTCCGTTTGCTCCTTGGAAAGCTTCAGCTCCTGACTCTGGCGCAGGAGCGCCTGCAAGCTATTCGTGGCATAGTCATGATCTGGGCGGTCGGGCGTTTGCGACGCC
>JAICVE010000357.1 GCA_025935475.1 Nitrospira sp.
GCCGTCGGAGCCTTGCATGGCCACCACCCATGCGGCGCCACGTCGAATCGAGTCCTGAAGTTCAGCGGGCTCGGGCATCTTCACCTTGGACAGAGCCATCAGCACCACCGCTGAATCATCGACATCGGGGTAGAGTTCATTTTCGTGCTGGAAGTACCATCCGCCTGGTTCGGCCCGCGGAGCAGAGACGATCCAGTCGCCAATGCTCTTCGTCTGCCGCGACATCAGATACGCGGCTCCTCGTTGTAATGCCGGATGGTCCTGCGGCATACCGGCCTCGACAAACGCGTTCATCAGGAGCGACGTATCCCAAATCGGCGAGTGGCACGGCTGTAGGTGCAAGGCCTCCAGTCGTTGATCACCGACGGACACCGTATCGTAGATTTCGAGATCTTCGATCTCCCTGAGCGCCTTGTGCACCAACGGATCGTCAGCCTGATAGCCCAAGCACTGCAGCGCCATGATGGAATTGGCCATGGCCGGATAGATGGCCCCCAACCCGCCGCTGCCTTTGATATGTTCCAGCATCCACGTCGAGGCGCGATGCAACGCCTTTTCGCGCAACCACATGAGCGGCATGTGATCATAGAGTTTAAGCATCGCATCCAAGGCCACAAAGATGTTGTGCGGCGTGAGCCACTTTTGATCCTTGTTGAACGGCGGATATTTCCAATAGCGAATTTCGGTGCGGGGCACTGAGTACAATTCCTCGATCCCCTGTTCCTTCGGGATGCGACAGGCCGGGCGGTGTGCGAACACGATGAGCAATGGAATCAATACAGCCCGGGACCAGTAGGAGATCGCGTAGATATTGAAGTAGAACCACTTGGGAAGAAACATCAGCTCGACCGGCATGTGCGGGATGCCTTCCCAATCGTATTGGTCGAACAGGGCCAGCGTGACCTTAGTGAACACATTCGCCTGGACGACGCCGCCTTTCTGGCGAATGCAATTTCGTGCGCGCAGCATGAACGGTTCGTCCCCCGAAATGCCGCTGAGCTTGAGGGCAAAATAGGCCTTGACCGACGCGCTGATTTCCGAGGGACCGCCGTAGTAAATGGGCCACCCCCCGTCCGGCAACTGTGCGGCGCGCAAATACCGGACGGCCTTGCGTTCGCGTTCAGGGTCGACTCGGTCCAGCAAACGCCGGAGCATGAGATATTCCGCGGTCAGCGTAGTGTCGGCTTCAAGCTCCGCAACCCAGTAGCCCTCCGCATGTTGCCGTGACAGAAACCAGGTTTGACTGCGACGGACGGCATCGTCGATGGCATCGAGCTGACTGCCCGCCTGCGCGGTACCACGCCGTGACGGGCTCTCGACAGCGACAGCCGACTTATCGGACACGAGGCGCAACGATGGCGGGGAAAGAGGCTCGGTACTGAACTTATCTGGAACAGAGATGAAAAAACTATCGGACAGGCGGTCGAGGATGGTTCGGATCAGATTCATGGGTATTTGAAGGGCCACACACCGCCGTGGCGAGAACCCGAGACCTCAGATGGTTGCCCCCGGCCCTGCGGCACAGCAAGACGTGTGACCCACCCATTTCTGGTTCTCGTTCGAGGGGGATATAACAGAGGGTCTGACCGAAGTCAAGCCAACGAACTCGGAAGTCCTCTGAACTATGGGGATTTTTGACAGTCCCGCGCGTCCCTCATGCGGGCTGCAGATCGCTCAGCCGCACCGAAACAAGCTTTGAGATGCCGGGGTCCTCCATCGTGACCCCGAACAGCGAGTCGGCGATCCCCATCGTCCGCTTGTTATGAGTGATCACCATGAACTGGGCCCCTTGGGCCAGTTCGCAGAGCACAGTGGTAAAGCGCCCGATATTTTCTTCGTCGAGCGGAGCGTCGATCTCGTCGAGGATACAGAACGGCGTAGGACGGATGAGGAAGCTGGCGAACAGCAGCGCCATGGCCGTCAGCGTCTTCTCGCCGCCGGACAGCATCGTAATGTTCTTTAAACGTTTTCCCGGCGGTTGTGCGACGATCTCGACGCCGGGCTCCTGCGGCCCCTTCTGCTCCGCCGCTTCGTCCGGCGCCACCTCGACCAATTGCAGCTCAGCCCGGCCGCCACGGAAGAACTTGGCGAACACTTCACCAAACTTTTCCTGGAGTTCGGCAAAGGTTGTGGCGAACATGTCTTTGGTCGTTCGGTTGATTCGTAGAATGATTTCTTTCAGGGATGCAATGGAATTCGACAGATCCTGCTCCTGGGTCGACAGAAACCGATGTCGTTCCTCTAGTTCCTGATGTTCATTGATCGCGGCCAGATTGATCGGTCCCATCCGCTCGAGCCGCTCTCGGATCTTCTGCAGCTGTTGTCGCAACTCTTCTTCCGTTGGCGAAGGGTGGGACGGCGCGTCCTCGCTGAGGAGCACTGGCGTGCCGGATTCCTCAATCGTGGACGGATCCACCTGGTAGGTCCCGGACAAGGTCGATTCCACGGTTGCCAATTGTGTCCGGCCTTCCGCCCGTTTCACTTCAATGGTGAGACGAGATTCCTGGAAGCCCGAGAGCGTCTTCCGCACCTCGTCCAGGCTGGACTCCACCGCCTGAGCCTGTGCCATTTCCCGGGCCTGCCGTTCCTGCGCCTTCACTAACTGCTCCTTCAGACGGTCCATCGAGTGGCCGATCTCGCGGCACAAGGCCTCCTGCCGCTCACGCTCTGCACAGCTCTGCGCCAGAGAAGCGGCCAAGGCGTCGACGTGCTGAGTCAAACTCTCGATTCGTCTGGCCGTCTCCTGCTGCTCCTCGCGGACACGTCCCAGATCAGCCTGGCGGTGTTCGCGTGTATTCCGCGTCCCTTGTGCGCTCAGCTGAGCTTCCGTCAACCGTTGCTGCAGCTGATGCAGGCTCTGATCCAACTGCGCGACCCGGGCGTGCACCGCCTGCAGCGCACCTTCCTGGCCGGCTTTTTCGGCGATCCATTGTGCCAACTGTGCCTGACCTGAGCGCGCGTCCTGCTCCAGGCGTCGGATTTCGAGCGAGCCCCGCTGTGCATCCCCCATCAACGTTTCGATGCGCTGAGTGAGATCCCCTAAGAACAGCTGCAATCCCGACGCATCCTTATGCAGGGAAAGGGCCTTCATTTCTTCGTCGCGCAGAGTTTCCGCAAGCCGCCGCCCCTCCTCGCGTAATGATTGGCTCTGCATCTGCAGTGCTTCCCGTCGCTGACGGGCATGTTCCACTGCCGCGCTTAACGCGGTTCGCCGCTCCTCCAATTGCATCACTTCGCGACGACGCTGCAAGAGTCCGCCCGTTGCGCCGACCTGCCCGCCGGTCACCACTCCGGCTCGATCCAGGATCTCTCCGGA
>JAICVE010000051.1 GCA_025935475.1 Nitrospira sp.
GCATCGGGCCTTCCAAAACTCCCGTCCGGAACGGCGATGAGATCGGGACCTTCAGAAGATATCTCCGGCGTGATGCATCCCCCGGCCATGAGAATCATCCAAAAGCTGCAGAACATGGCAGGAGCCGCTCTGCGAGAGTATGCGCTCATGATCAAAAGTCTCGCGGCTCTCGTGAGCATTTCCAGCCGCCGAAAGCGCCGGAATGCCACGCGCCATGAATTCAGACTATCCCTGCCATGTCTTGTCCTTCCGTGTTCGTTGCGAATTGTAATACCTCGGATGACTTGAATCCAGAGCCGCCTTCCCAGTAGTGTCGTGTGCGAGCCACCGCAAAAGCAGTTGTGGGCTCCCACCTGGGACAAGCGTATGCCGGTTGTGCAGATCAACGGGATTGGAATTCATTACCAAGAGTCAGGGGACCGGAACAAAGCGACGATGGTGTTCGCCCATCCGCTGATGTGGGGACCGGACACATTCGCCGAACTGCTGACAGAAATCGCGAGAGATGCCCGCCTTCTGACGGTCGATCTCCATGGCCATGGCCTGAGCGGATACCGGGAAGCCATGACACTCGAAGAGATGGCGGAAGATTACTATGTGTTGCTGCAAGAACTGGGGGTAGGAAAGGTCGCCTGGTTCGGATATGGGATCGGTGGAATGATCGGTATGCGCGTGGCGCTTGCACATCCCGACGCCTTTGATTCGCTCGTGCTCATGGCAACGAGCGCACGGCCTGATCCGTCAACGATGAAAGCGTCGACCCTCCACCTCTGGAAAATGTTTCGGGACGGACATCGCCAGGACATTGCCGACCCAGTCATGAAGTTGTTGTTTGCGCCCTCGACGTATCAATCCAGACCTGACTTGATCGCAAGATGTAGAAACGAGCTGGTCAGCATACCAGACGGCCACGGCATGTTTCACGCGGCGATCGCCGCCTTTAATCGATCCGATGTGAGCGGTGAGCTTCATAGGATTAAGAGTCGGACGCTGGTCCTCGTCGGGCGGGAGGATCCTGCTGTCACGCCGGCTCAAGCGGATTTTATGGCCGCCCACATTCACGGCGCAGAGTTCAAGATTGTTGACGAGGCCAGCCAGCTCGCGGCGATTGAAAAGCCGTTAGAAGTCGCCCGATTGGTTTGCGACTTTCTCAGTCGGACTGGTTCTCTGTCTTAGGGTTCCAGGCCGAGAATGGGCGTCTTGAGGGCCTTCGCTGCACACTCTATCCGTTTCTTGTCTCTGCTCATGACATCCTCGAGCGGATAAACGTTCCGGCGCGCGCAATCGCATGTCGCCCGGCCATGAGCTGCTGATGAAATAGTGGCCATGCATGGATCATGTCGGGCCATATCTCCAATGTGACCGCCACGTCAGCGGTCCCAGCGACCTTGGCGAGACGAATGGCGTCGTCGAGGAGTGTCTCCGCCGAGCCCACTTGAATCAGAAGTGGCGCCAAGCCCTTGAGATTTGCATACATTGGCGCGGCCAGCGCCGATCGGGGATCAACCCCGTTGAGATAGGCTGCGGCCAGCTCTTTCAGATAGGGTTTCTGGATCAACGGGTCAACCTCGGATTTGCTGTTCATGCTTTCGCCAAGACATTCCAGATCCACCCAGGGTGAGATACACCAACCGCAAGCCGGCTGCGGTAGGCCAGCATCGCGGGCGGAGACCATCAGAGCCACGGTCAGTCCGCCTCCGGCACTGTCACCCGCCACCGCGATGTGGCGCGACTCGATGCCGCACGAGAGAAGGAAGCGATAGCCGTCTAGTACGTCCCTGACTGCCGCAGGAAACGGATACTCAGGTGCCAGCCGGTAGTCCAGGGCGAGCGTGCGAGCTCCGCAGACTCGACCGATCTCCGTCGCCAATAGCCGGTGACTCGCGAGCGAACCAGACACGTAACCACCCCCATGCAAAAATAGGATCACGCATGTGGGGTCGGCATGGGGGGTCGAGGACCATTCCGCTCTGACACCGTTGGCCTCGACAGACTCGATACGCACGTCAGTGGACATCTTATACAGCGCTCCTAAGTCGTCTAGGCGCTTGCGCCGTTGGCTGAGCTCATCCGGTCGAGGTCTGGCCAGCAGGAGTGCACGTATGGCATCGATTTCGTCGTCCGCCATGACGGAGGAGTATGAGCGCATCATCCAACCATTGAAAGATGCCGCGGCACGTGCCGCGACATGGGTTCTACTCGCTTGCCATTAAAGTGGAGTGGTTGCGTATCCCAACAATTTCCCTTAGGATCGCGGGCCGAAAGTACTGAGATATGCCCCCTGAAAAATCACCTGGCCAAGGAACCCTGATCGTTGCGGCCTTAATCGTGCTGGGGATCGTATTTGCCGGGCATTGGATCGTCAGCTACGTTCAGACCACCAATCCCTGGGCGATCATTCCCTGGTATGCCGTCGCCGCAGTGCTCATCATCGTGTGCGGTAACCTGCGCCGCGGCGGCTAGGGCGAACTGACCAATACGTGTCCGGCCTCGGTTCGGCTCCATTTCCCATCCACCAAACTGTCACCTGCGAGTCGTATTCTTGTCTTTAGGTAGGGCGGGCGGCTATTGTGCGAGCCACCGACGAGGAGGTGGCCGATGCGCCTGAGGGTGTTTATGCTGTTGGGCCTGACCTTGTGTTGGCCGACTGTTGGCTTCGGCTTTACGGCTGACAAGCGTGACACGCTACGAGGACTCAAAGAGATCTCGGTGCTCGTGGAGTATCTTCCGGACGATGTGGAACGGGAAGGGTTGAGCCGGGAACACCTCCAACGCGACATCGAAGTGCGTCTTCGACAGGCCGGCCTGCACGTCTTGTCCATCTCCGAAGTCGCGAACTTACCCGGAGCGCCGTACCTGTATGTTGCCGTCTATCCGATCATCGGCCCCTCGATCAATGTCAACACGTACGCTGTCGCGCTCACGTTGAAACAACTCGTTCAACTCTCACGGAATCCAAGCACAGAGCTCTTTGCGACCACGTGGGAAGGCCCCATCCATTTAAGTTCACTCAGCGACTCGAGAGTTCTCGATATTCGCAGCAGAATCTTTGATGCGGTCGGACGGTTTATCGTTGACTACCGGGATGTGAATTCGAAGTGAGGAGTGCCGACAGCCGACGCAAGGACTTCAGCGCCCGCTAAATTTGCCTCGCATTTCTTTGATCATATCCTCGAGATCGGCCTCTGCTCGGCTTCGTTCACTGATCAGGCGATCCAAATTGTATGGCCGAGAGGAGGCGGAGAGCGGCGAAGATGGGGAAACGACCTTTGGGGCGGGAGAGGGATTCTCAGACAGTGCGGTGGGCTCCCCGGGTAGAGGAGTGGAACGACTCGCCGATGTGTTCGACGTCGACCTGTTCGATGCCGGCATCTCCTGAAACGACACACCTTGATCACGCAACCAGCTCTTGGCGACGTTGGATTTCAACGAGAAGCTGATACTCGTGATCGGCAGTCCATCCGATGAGACGCGGGCGATTGCCGTATTGATCCCGACCATGCGGCCGTCCGTGTCGAGCAGCGGTCCACCGGAGTTGCCGCGGTTGAGCCCCGTTTCCGTCTGAAACACAGACTTGCCCTTCGTGGCATTAAAGTTTTCAAACTGCGCGCTGATGGTACCGGTCGTCAGGGTCCAAAGTCCGCCCTGTTCGGGATGCCCGATCGCCACGACGCGATCACCAATCTCGATCCGGTCGGAATCATCTAGTTCAAGCACAGGAAAGGGGCCAGGCGGCCCATCGAGCTTCAGCAATGCCAGGTCCAACGGTTGTGAGAAGGCGACGACACGACCCTTGGCGCTCCGCGACAGATCGGCCTTCGGGTCACCGCTCACGCGATCGGGCTTCAGGTAAATGGTCAGGCGGGGATAGGGTTTACCTGTTTGGTCCTCAATGACGACATGAGCGTTCGTCAAGACGAGTCCATCCTGTTGAATGATGGAGCCGGTGCCCCCGCTTCCGCGCTGGCCGCTGTTGGAATATCCAATGATCATCACAACAGCTGGCGAGTCGAGTTCATAGATCTCGCGAGGCGTCAGATCGTGGTCAGCCGCTAGGCCAAGCCCTGGCCCCAATCCCAGAATGATCATTAAGCTGAACAACAACGGTGTTGGCACTATTCCACCCTTTCAGCAGGCTGGGGGTCCGGCACACTTGCTGACGGTAATCAGCATACCCCTCGCCACCGATTCCTTCAAGAGTTACCCCCCACTGCAGTCGGTTTGACATGAGATATGGCGCGAATCCTTGCCGCCAGGTGGGTCGAAGTTCAGAGAGTGCCTTTCCTGTAGCAGGTGTTGCTACTTCTCTTTTCTGACACAGACTCCATTCCGCTTCCAAGTTGCGCCATGTTCGTGGTGAGGATTGGTGTGGGTGAGGTTCACAAGCGGTTCCATGACTGTCCCGTCCTGGATGAGAAGTCTATACACATCCCCAGGTCCTTCCCCGCCAGCCTGCTGACTTCGAGAGAAGACGATGGCTTTTCCACTCCGAGCATACTCCGGTTTCTGATCATATTCATGTTGATTTGGGGCCGTGATTGAAGTGAGATGGTCTCCATTGCCATCTCCATTTGCGTCGACAGCGTCCATTTCAAAGAGAGCCGCACGACTGCCATCCTCGGAATGCCTCGCAAATATAATACGCCCGGATGGCGACCATGAGGGATCAGAATCATTCACACTATTATTCGTCAGTCGAATATCCTGCCCTGAGTTCATCACGTGAACATAGATCTCTCGTGACGCATTACTCACGTCACGGGTGAACGCGATTTTGGATCCATCAGGCGACCATGAAGGGGTGAAATCTTGGGAGTGTCCGCTCGTAATGGGAGTCACGGTGTCGTCGTTCAGATGCAGTTGATAAATGTTGTAGGAATTCTGGTTGTCTGTGCTGGACGAAAACGCAAGCCATGCGCAATCAGGTGACCATGCCGGAAACGAATGGTAACCAGAATGGGTAGTCCTTCGCTGAATGTCCTGAGCAGAATACGTGTCATCGTCGTTGGTGTTCATCCGAGCGGTGTAGAGTTCGATGTGGTCATCTCGGACGGATTCAAACGCAATGGAGTGGCCATCAGGCGACCACGTCAGGGAGCGATGACCCTCCGCACCCAAATTCAGCTGCGATTGGCCGGTTCCATCGCCGTTCATGATCCAAAGCGTCTCTGTCCCGCCAGCCTGAGGTGCCCGAGTAAAACCAATTTTCTCGCTGGCCCAATTGACCGTCGGAGATGAGACACATCCAACGATGGACATCAGCGCAGCAAGGATCACCCCATGAGCCACCCAACGCATCATCCACGCTCTCCATTGCCGAATGGACTGCACGTCATGGCCATAACATGAGAGGCCATTCTCCTTTCAAGAGTCTCGCGAATCCATGGCGAAACTTTTGAAGAAGATACTTTTGAAGAAGCCGTCATGGCTGAGTCGTTCACTTGATCGATGCGGGATCTTTTTTCAATTCGGGCTTCCATCGAGTGAGTAACCATTCTTGAGAATCAACCGCTTGGACACCATCCAGCGGATGAAGACGTTCGTAACGGCCATCGGGCAACAATCGTCTCGCCTGAACATTATCCCGAAGTCCGACGGCAAGAATGTCATTGATGAGGGTGTCTCGCCACTGCGGATGAAGCACGGGAAAGAGAAGTTCGACCCTGCGATCGAGATTTCTGGGCATAAGATCCGCACTACCCAAGAGCACTTCGTGTTGTCCTGCATTGTGAAAGTAATAGATCCTGGCATGTTCCAGGAAACGACCGACGACCGAGCGCACCGTGATGGTCTCACTCACTCCTGGCACGCCGGGCCGCAAGCAGCAAATGCCTCGTACCTGTAAATCGATTTTCACGCCGGCTTGCGAGGCGCGATAGAGGGCTTGGATGCATGGCTTGTCGACGAGCGCATTCATCTTGAACGACAGGTGTCCTCCTCCATGCTCGCGGTGATGGTGAATTTCACGATCAATTCGTGCAATCATTTCCCGTCTCAAGGTCGTTGGGGCGACCAGCAATCTCGCGTAGGCATTCTTGCGGGAATAGCCTGTCAGAGCATTGAAGAGGTCTGACACATCGGTGCCGATCACGGGATCACACGTGAAATAGCTCAGGTCGGTATAGATGCGACTCGTCACGACGTTATAGTTTCCAGTGCCGAGATGGACATAGCGCCGGATACCATCGGCATCCCGTCTGATGACCAAACAGACCTTCGTATGGGTCTTGAGCCCGCGCACTCCATAGATGACGTGCACGCCTTCGTCTTCCAGCTTCCGAGCCCACTCGATATTGTTTTCTTCATCAAATCTGGCTTTCAGTTCGACAAGGACGGCTACCTGCTTTCCGTTGACGCGGGCTTCCATCAACGCGTCAACAATGGGCGATCGTGGATTGACACGGTAGAGTGTCTGTTTGATCGCGAGGACGTTGGGATCATTGGCCGCTTCGCGGATAAAGTCTACAACTGGCATGAAACTGTCAAAGGGATGATAGAGCAGGAGGTCTTCGTGTCGAATGGCGTTGAGGATGCCCCCCTTGCTTAAGAACGCAGGAATGGATGGCTGAAAAGGAGCATCTTTCAGGTCGGGACGGTCGAGCGAGGTCAGTTCCATGACTCCCGCCACGCCGATCGGATCATCTCCTGTGTAAACCAGATACGATGGCAACTGAAGGTTCTTGGTGAGGATTTCGGCGATATGTTGTGGAGTGGTCGCATCGAGTTCCAATCGCACGGCGGAGCTGAAATCTTGTAGTTCGAGCTGCTCCTCAACCGCCGTGATCAGATCGGGGGCCTCATCATCTTTAATCGTCACTTCAGCGTCCCTGGTGACGCGAAAGGGGTATGAGGCGACGATTTCGAGACCGGGAAACAGCAGATCCAGATTGTCTGCGACAATTTCTTCCAGCCAGACGAATCGTTGGCTCTTTTGACGTCCCTCCAGTTCTTTGTTCTTCGGCGCAGCCTCATCATGTCCGGGAACGGAAACGAGACGCCGAAACACGTCCGGTAACTTGACGCGGGCGAAGCATTCCCCGCGATCCGGATCGTTGACGACGACTGCGAGATTGAAACTGAGATTGGAGATATGTGGAAAGGGGTGGGTCGGGTCGAAGGCCAGCGGAGTGAGCGTCGGAAAAATTTCCCGTGAAAAGTATTGGCGGAGGCTTTCCCGCTCGCGTTGATCTAATTCATGCATATGGAGGACATGAATGCCCGCCTCACGCAGCCTCGGGAAGAGCTCGTTCTTCCAGCAGGCGTAATGTCGCTCAAGATGTACGGTCAGCTCACGGCATATGGCCAACATTTGATCGGCAGGCGTCATGGCGTCGGGTGGAATTTCGGCGGCTCCTCCCGCAATTTGACGGCGGAGGCCCGAGACTCTCACCATGAAAAACTCGTCGAGATTCGTCGCGAAGATTGCCAGAAACTTGACGCGTTCCAGCAACGGATGTCTAGGGTCTTCGGCTTCCTCTAATACGCGCAAGTTGAATTGGAGCCAACTGAGCTCGCGGTTGAGAAATAAGCTTGGACTGCCGAGGTCGACGGATAGGTCGGAGGTCTGAGGCTGATGATCTGGTAAGGGGCTCGTCATGAGTATCATCCTAGCCATACCGCCTGCCCAAAAGGCAAGCTATCTCGGCTGGCAAAAATCGCTCATCCTTCTCGGAAAGCTCGTCGAAGCAGAGATCCCGGACTAATGCTTCCGGAACAAGACCAGGCGACTGTTCGATGCTCTAATAGCCTAGCGATGAAGAAATAGATGAAGGCCGAGGCTAGGGCAGGGCCAGGTCTTTGAGAATCCTGCCTGTTTCCGCATCCACGCGCAGACGTCGAAACTTATTGGTGGAATCGATGATCTCGATATCGTAATAGACGCGAGTCCCCGACTGCTTCAGTTCGGCACCCACAGCACGTCCATGTCCGTTGGTCTCAGCAATCTGCGCGGCTTGCGCGAGCGTCACGGTGGCGTGACGCAGCCAGTAGCCTTTTCCGTGGTCTTCCGCACACGCACTCAACGTCAGAGCGAACACTCCGATCAGCAGGCTCCAAAATGTTCGGATGTGTCCTCCATTCTGCACAGCATCAGACTTCTGCAACAGGCAAATCGTCCTCATTTTCTTTTCTTGAAGTAGGTGGGATATTCTACGTCGTTAGGTTGGCCGGCTGCCCGCCACGTGCCATGAAACGTTTGGCGGCACAATTTTTGATTTCCGTGACGGCTTGTTCTATGGTGACTCACAAATGAAGAAAGCCTCATGGTTTTTCTGGGCATTCGTCGGGCTTGTCTGGCTCGTCATTAGCCTGCCTTTTGCGGGCGATTCCTTGAAGGCCCTCCTCGAATTTCCGGATACCCCTCCAAGCTCGCAAGAGGAGCTGGGGAAGCTCCTACAAAATGTCATTTACGCCGCGAATTTCTCCATTCTATCGGTCCTAGTGCTGTATGGATTGAATAGGGGCTGGCACAAGAGTGATGGGTATCCCAAGTTCTTGCGCCGGTTAGATTTGCAGACGCGATTTACGAACCTGTTCGAGAATAAACCCGTCCTTGCTGTCACGAATACAGTGCTTGCACTGCTTGCTGTCGCCTTCTCCATCTTTCTCTTTCTCCATGGTCGAATGTTGGTTCGCGCCTAGGGTACTGCTAGGCGATCATCGCTTCCACGATGCTCACGGCAGAATCCGTGGGGACGACCTTCGTCAACCGAAGTCCAGCTTTGGTGAGGAGCGCTCGATACTCCGGCTCGGTCCGCTCCTGGCCTCCTGGGCCGACGAGCATCATCATGTCGAGCATCTTGCCTGGATGCGGTGCATTGCCGGACGGCAGAACCATTTCGATGATCAGGACGCGGCTGGCCGGTGCCATGGTGCGTCGGCAGTGGCCTAGGATTGTCAGGCATTGCGCCTCAGTCCAGTCGTGAATAATGTGTGAGAAGAGATACGCGTCCCCACCGCTTGGCACACCGTCGAAGAAACTGCCGGGGTTGACCGTTACGCGATCAGCCACTCCACGAGCCTGTAGCAATTCAGGAGCATCACGGACAACATGCGGGAGATCATACAGAATGCCGCGCAAGCCAGGATATCGACCAAGGATCGCAGCCAGAAGATTTCCCGTCGCCCCGCCGATGTCTACGACTGTGTTCATCGTTGAGAAATCGTAGGCCGCTGCCACAGCCGTCGGTTCGGCTCCATGAAAACTCACCATGGTCTCGCTGAACAGCGAAGCTTCTTCAGGATGCTGTGCCAGCCAGTCGAAGATGGGCATGCCAAGGGTCTGTTCCAATCCTGGCTCTCCGGTGTGGACCGACTCAAGCAAGCGCGTCCATCCATTCGTCATCCAAGGGCTCGCCAACGTGAGGATCGCTGCCCGCGCCGAGCCTGGAGCGCCCGTCTTCAGCGCTTCACCCAGCGGTGTCAAGGTGAAGTGGCCTGCTCCGTCTTCAGTCACGAGTCCAAGATGTCCGAGCGTCCGGAGGAAGCGACCGAGGGACAGGGAATGGGTCTTCGTGACGGCGGCCAGGTCATCAACGTGTGTACGCCCTTTGGCCAGATGATCGGCAAGGTCCAATTTGGCGGCGACGTATAGGATATGCGACATCCAATGCGCCGTACCCATCTGCACCAGTTGTGCATGAGGTGGAAGCGACGCGGTGTGGGTTGCTGGCATGCTGAGCCTCCAGTTGAGAGTGCGGACTGCGGTGCGGAGTCTAGCGCAAAGCCGAGGAAGGATGCATCCAAGATTTTCAAAAGGGGGATAGGGACGTCTGGAAATTCACCGGAGGGCTACGCGTCGGGTAATTTTGAACGTCCCAGTTTGAGGGTCGTGATGAAAATCCTATGAGAATACGGTAAAGGAAAATCTGGAACTGGGGGCGGACAATTCCACTAGGGACCTTCCTAGTTCCGGACACCTCCGTTTCGCTGCCCAAGAATACAACACAACTGTGCGCCGATGAGTGTTTCTTCAATAGGTGATGCTAAAAAAGCCCGATATTGCGGTCTTCTCTTGGGCGAAACAGATTGGTTTAATATTTGCTCTGTAACACGCATCCCATAGACACGCGGTACGTATTTACGGAGGATTCCATGCTGCCAAACTTGCTCAATGAAATAGATGCAGCGACAACCCGTTCATTTCGTCCAAGCAGCGTTTCCACGCCTTCGGAGGAGGTCAACGCCTGCCTCATTGCTCGCATTGGATGGTGCCACCGACAGGCAATGGAGGCGCGCACAACTCTTGAAGTCGAAGAGTGGTATTCGGAGCAAAAGGGTCTTATAGACGCCCTTCTTGAACGAGATTGCACCCCTGAATACCAGGGTACGCCTGCTCTTCGGGAGCGATACAGTCGGGGACTGCAAGATGGAAGAGTGCTAATTCAGGTGGCGAAGATAAGACCCTCTTGCCATCATACCTATACTCACAACTAGCCACGCTGCTGAGCGTCGATCCATTTGTCTCATGTGCGCGGTCAGAGAGGGAGAGGGACGCTACCGGGCTGGCTCGAACAGTTCGATCGGGTTGCCATCGGGATCTTCGATTTGAATTTGTTTGCCACCTGGTCCCGTTTCGATCTCGTTGCGGAATTGGATCCCGGCCTGTTTTAAAGCGGTGATGCACGCCGGCAAGTCGGCAACCGTCAGGATGATCCGATTCCACCCGCCCGGCCCCTGTGTCTCACCATTCGGCATTGCCCGTGACCCGGAGGCACCTGGGCCGCTGAGAAACATCTGCGTGTCTCCGAGCGAGATATTTGCGAAGGCAGGCAGCTGCTGGCGTTCGAGGGAAAAACCGAGGTGGTTCGTATAGAACGCGATGGCACGCGCGACGTCCTTCACCTGATAGCGAATGCCGTGGACGCTTTTGACGAACATGCGTGGCTCCCCCTGCGTCGCGGCGTATTCGGTCATGACAGTTTTCTCCTGGCTGGTCTCATCTTGCCTGTCGGATGGAACGGTCGTCTTACCCATCTGCTGTCTCTTCTGCTCTGAAGCCTTATGGTTTCGGTTTTTCCC
Source organism: Nitrospira sp. (assembly GCA_025935475.1). Taxonomy (GTDB): domain Bacteria; phylum Nitrospirota; class Nitrospiria; order Nitrospirales; family Nitrospiraceae; genus Nitrospira_C. The sequence goes on from JAICVE010000051.1 coordinate 11,020, forward strand.
ATAGCGAGAGGACGTTGCCCTCGGGATCGGCAAAGTCAGCCATAAACCCCCACTCATCGATGGAATGTTTCGGCGTCACCACCTTTCCGCCCGCCTTCTCTATCGCCTTCAACGTCGCATCGATCGATTCAGTCTCCACACCACACGACGGCTGATCGGCTTTGGATTTGCGCTTATAGAACCCGCCATTGATCCCACCCGGCTCAGTCGGATTGTAATCTTTATCCGCGGCTGTGGTGAGCGCCATCGCGCCGTCATCGCCCCACAACTGCACCTTCCAGTCGAACACCGCCTCGTAAAAATCTTTGGCCTTCTTAAAATCCGACGCCGGAATCTCGAACAGCACGACCTTATTTTTCATAATATCCTCCTTGCGTCACCGTATGCCGCTGAGCCTCACGTTTGGTCGAAGGAAAGTGTGTGACGACGCTTCGAGTCGGTTTATGATCCATGCGGCATGCTACTGCGGACCATGAGTGGATCAACACTGGGGCAATCCCAAGAATGGGGGCTATTCCGGTGAGCAAGAAGTATTGAACTGTCGGATAGATCCGCCAAGCGACCCAGGATTCGCCCCGGGACCGCGGCGAGATACCGATGATTGGTCTTGGCTGCGTTAGCACCATTGCCACAGGCACTCGTCGGCCCTGTTGCATGGTGCAAGAGGAAAGAGCCAGGGGCGGTATCAGAATCTGTAGCCGACCTCAATGAGGTATAAGTCAATACCGAGGGAATCCGAACCATACATGCCTGCGTCTGAAAAGTGCTGAAATCGAAAGCCGGCAAAC
>JAICVE010000348.1 GCA_025935475.1 Nitrospira sp.
CGCACATCACGATGGACGACGGGGCCGACGTGATCGGCGGCACGGAAGAAACGACGACTGGCGTCATCCGGCTACGAAGCATGGCGGAAAAGAAGGTCCTCAAGTTTCCCGTGATCTCGGTGAACGATGCCGATACCAAACACATGTTCGACAACCGCTACGGTACCGGCCAGTCCACCATGGACGGAATCGTGCGCGCGACCAATCGGCTCATCTGCGGATCGGTGGTCGTCGTGGTCGGCTACGGATGGTGTGGCCGCGGCATTGCGATGCGGGCTAAGGGCATGGGGGCGGACGTCATTGTGACTGAGATCGATCCGTTAAAGGGCTTGGAGGCGGTCATGGACGGCTTCCGGGTGATGCCCATGGAGCAAGCCGCACCGATCGGCGACTTCTTTGTGACGGTGACCGGCAACATCCACGTGATCAGAGGCGAGCATTTCGCGGTCATGAAGGACGGCGCCATCGTCTGCAATAGCGGGCACTTCAACGTCGAACTCGATATCCCTCATCTCGAGAAACAAGCGAAGAAACGCCGCATTATCCGCCCGGGCGTGGAGGAGTTCACGCTTCGGAAGAACGGCCACCGCGTCAGTCTCTTGGGCGAGGGCCGGCTCGTCAATCTCGCCACGGCAGAGGGCCATCCCTCCAGCGTAATGGACATGAGCTTCGCCAATCAGGCGCTGGGCGCCGAGTACATCGTCAAAAACTACAAGCATCTCGAGAAGAAAGTGTATCCGGTGCCGCCGGCGATCGATAAGGAAATCGCACGTCTCAAGCTGGCCGGGATGGGCGTGGCGATTGATACGTTGACGCCGGAACAAAAGAAATATCTCGCATCCTGGGAAATGGGGACATAGTGGAGACAGTCCGTCTGCCTTCGCTCAAGCGCTCGGCTCGACCGCGCTAAGCCTCAGGGTGCTCTGCGTCGCAAACTCGTTCAGCTCGCGCTTCGCTCGACCTGAACTTCAAACATGCGCCGCAGTCCTTCGGACCGCACACTTTCGGCAAGCGCGGTGGCCCGACCCTCCGCGCAAGTCGCCAGGCAGAGCGGCCTATCTCCACTCGGGCGAGGTCGAGAGAGGTAGAAAGCCGAGACCGCTCTCATCATAGGACCCATTACCTGTCTGCTTGTGCAAAGCAAATGCAAAGGCCGTCTCAATTGAGGCGGCCTTTGTTTTTTCACGCAAGAGCAGAAGATTCAATAATCATCCCCCGTCGTGTTCCCAACCCCTTTCAAAACGTCGATTTGCTTTCCGATTCAGGCCACACATGCTACTGTGGTCCTGTCAGCTTCACAATGGGAGGGGACCGCCATGCTGGACATCATTCTCGTCGCCGCTGCCATGTACGTGTGCCCTGGAGATGTGTATACGGATGTGCCGCGGCCAGGGTGCAAACCACTTCAGGAGTCCGGCAGGGAAGGCTTCAGCACGATTCCGGAGGCGCCTGAATTCGACTCGAAATCCTCCGTCTCGACCGGATCACCCGGCGAAGGCGGGAAAGCCGCCGAGCAAGCCCGGTTTCCGGCCGCATCGCCAGAAGAGTGCGCGAGGTACGAAGAATGGGTCAAACTTTCTACGAAATCGAGCAGCATCGGAGCCCGCGATCTTTCACCGTCCGAGTTCGAACGATGGACCAATCTCAAGCAAGTCTTTGGGAATAGTCCGCCTCCCAACTGCCGGTAACCATTCCATCTTCAGTTGACCGGTCATCAAGTGTGTTAGAGTGGGGGCATCCCAGGTTCCTGACCGGAGCCTCCCTATGAGGTCGACGTTCCGTCCTCTGTCGCTCTCAGAATTCGAGATTTCTCCCGAACAAGGTTTTCTTCCTCAGGATCCTCGCGAGGAGGTCACCGACTGTGTGGCGCTGAATGAGCTGGGTCACGCGTTGCCGAAATTGTTGAGCGCTCGCATGGTCAGGTCATTTATCGATGGGCAGCGTACTCTACTCCCATCCATTCCCTCCTCCTGGCAGGAACAGGATTATCGGGCAGCCATGCGGATTCTCTCCTTCGCAGGTCACGCCTATGTCTGGGAATCGCCTGATCATCCGGCAGCCTCACTCCCAGTCCAATTGGCACGACCCTGGTATGAAGTGGCTCAGCGGCTCGGCCGGCCACCGGTGCTTTCCTATGCCTCATACGCGCTCGACAACTGGCGCCGCCTCGAGACTTCGAAGCCGATTGCCCTCGACAACATTGTGCTCTTGCAAAACTTTCTTGGCGGTCTGGATGAGGAATGGTTCGTGGTCGTTCATGTGCAGATCGAGCGTCAGGCCGGCTCCGGCCTGGCCGGATTGGTTCAGGCCATGAACGGTGCCGGGCTCGATTGTGAAGCCGACGTGCTGACAGGCCTGCGGGCGTTAGCCGCCTCGCAGGCCGAGATGCGGGACACGTTGCTTCGAATGAAAGAACGTTGCGACCCCTATGTCTACTACACGCGCGTGCGTCCCTATATCCATGGCTGGAAGAACAACCCCACATTGACTGAGGGCCTCTTCTACAGCGGCGTGGCAGCCTATGGCGGGCGGCCGCAACCGTTTCGCGGCGAAACCGGCGCCCAGAGTTCAATTGTGCCCTGTCTCGATGCAGGGCTGGGCATCAGTCACGCTCCGGATCCCCTGACCGTCTATCTGCAGGAAATGCGGGACTACATGCCGCCTCGCCATCGCGCCTTTCTTCACAGCCTCGGACAAGCCGTGGACGACCGCGGCCGGCCGTTGCTCTCAGGCTACGTTCGGGACCGAAAGGCACAGACCCCTGAGCTCTGGACCGCCTATTGCGCCTGCATCGATCTGCTGGCCCAATTCCGCGAGATCCATGTCGGGTACGCCGACAGCTATATCCATCGGCAACATCAGTCGCATGAGAGCAATCCGACGGCCGTCGGGACCGGCGGGACGCCCTTCATGGCCTACCTTCAAAAGCACCTGGATGAGACGAAACAGGTGATTGACGGATAGCGCCGCAACGGAACTATCACACATGAGTCTTGTCTTCGACCGCAGGAAGCGTGGATTTTGCCCACATCAGGGCCGATAACGAGAAGCTCTGGGGTCGCCGGACGACTTCTGCACCGAGAATCACCATGATCCCACCGGCCACCGTGCTGAGACCCAAAGGCTCGCCCAGCCACACATAGGCCAGCAGCACCGTACAGACGGGAATGAGGTTGTGGTAGGTCCCGACCGTCGCCGGCGAGAGAGTCTGTAAGGACCGGCATCGCAGCAGAAAGACCGCCGCCGTTGCGCATCCAATATAGAGTACCGACAGCATGATGAGCGGCGAGGCCTCCTCCTGGAGGGCCTCGGACCACGGCATGGACCCGAACAACAGCAGTAAGGAACTACTGCCGAACATCACGGTGTTCGACACCATCACGCCAAAACGCTTGAC
>JAICVE010000062.1 GCA_025935475.1 Nitrospira sp.
CAAAGAAGGCATCATCCTCCAAGGCGATCCCGCCCATCTTCGTGCGTCTCGGACCGACCTCTCGGCCTGTCTGACGCCGCATCGACCACACGGCACGTTGCGTGACGCTTTAAAGCATGCCGACGTGTTCATTGGGCTGTCGGTCGGGAATCTCCTCAGCGCGGAGGACTTGGATCTCATGGCTCCTGACCGCATTGTCTTTGCGATGGCGAATCCGGACCCAGAGGTCTCTCCCGAACTGGCGCTTTCACACTGCCGGATCTTTGCCACGGGACGCTCGGACTTTCCTAACCAGATCAACAACGCGTTGGCATTTCCCGGCATCTTCCGCGGCGCGCTCGACGTGCAAGCGATTGAAATCAACGAATCAATGAAACTCGCAGCCGCGCGGGCATTGGCGGAAACGATTCCCAGGGCCGCGCTGAGCGAGGATTACATCATTCCCAGCATCTTCGACAAGGACGTGGTGCCGCGGGTATCACGGGCCGTCGCAGCAGCTGCACACACCAGCGGGGCTGCCCGCCGGCGGTTGAAACTGTCCGAGGAACGCCCGACCGGTTAATCCTGACCGCCGGACTCGATCGCCACTTGCTTTCGCATCACCGCACCCTTCAGCGCTACTGTGGGCCTATGCTACAATGCCGCGAGCCCCGGGAGTGCAGACGTCGATGCCCTTTTCCTCCAGCAAGTACATGAAGTTCCGAAGCGGCATGCACAAACGAATCGGGTCCCTGCGCTCGAAGACTGAAGACAGCATGGAAGTCGCCGTCGACACGATGATGGAGGAGCGTGTCGATAGCTACTTTCGAGTCGAACAGGGACTCGACGAAATCATCAAGTCCCTGCTACAGATTGAGGAAGAGCTCGAACAAATCTGCGATTTGTCCGGAGCCATGCGACTGGAATCAAGACTAGATTTCGTGGAAGACCGTTGGGACGATCTCGATAGCGAGATCCGTGAGCGGCCAAGGCGCCGCCGACGTCGCATCAGCCTTGCCGACATGTTGAAGGCGGCCAGCGGGGGCGGGGGAGACCTGTCGCAGAGTCCAGGGAGCGTCAATAATGCAGTGGATGCCTATGCGATCATGGGGGTCGAGTTCGGCAGCTCCCTGGCCGATGTGACTGCCGCGTTCAGACAGAAGGCGAAGCTGCTTCATCCGGATGCCAATCAGGGGGATCGCAGTTCCGAACCAGAATTGCGGCGCATGCTCGAAGCCTATCAATTCTTGAAGGAATACTTGAGCCTCAGCAATACAGAGCCCATGCGGCCGCCCGATCGTCCCTTCAGTCCAGCCGAGTAAACATCTTGTGACCACTCCTTTGCAGGAACAGTACATCACCAACGGCGCAGCGCTGGAGACGCTTTGTCGGCAATTACGGTCGAGCCGGCGGTTGGGCCTGGATACGGAATTCGTCGGCGAAGACAGCTTCATTCCAAAACTGGAGCTCATTCAGGTGGCCGCTCAGGACATTTCGGCCGTCATTGATTTTCCAGCCGTCCAGGCCAACGGCTCTCTGGCTCCGTTTTGGGAATTGATCTGCGATCCGCACGTGGAAAAGATCGTCCATGCAGGCCGCCAGGATCTCGATCTGTTTGCGCTGCACGCTGGCCAAATTCCCAAGCCGTTTTTCGATACCCAGATTGCCGCCGCCATGCTGGGATTCGGCGCCCAAGTCGCTTATGCCAATCTGGTGCAGCGGATCCATGGCACCAAACTCGCGAAAGCACATACATTTACCAATTGGAGCGCTCGTCCTCTCTCGACCGATCAAATCGCTTACGCGGCGGAAGACGTGCAGTTCTTGCTCCCCCTCCATACGCATCTGCAGAAGCGCCTGCATGCGCTGGGACGCACCGAATGGGTCCGAGAGGAGTTCTCACGGTTGGAAACTGCCGTGACAGAAAAAAGCAAGGATCCTCTCGACCGCTACCAGCGAATCAGAGGATGGGACAGTCTCAAACCAAAACACGCCGCCATTCTACGGGATCTCGCTGCGTGGCGTGAAACGGAAGCCCGGCGACGTAATGTCCCGCGGGGGCGCGTGATGCGCGATGAGGTCTTGTTGCAGCTCGCGCGGCATCCGCCAGCGACTGTGGAAGAACTGCGCGGCCTCCGCGGATTGCACGGTGGTGAAATCGACCGCAACGGTGAGCAGTTGATCGCCACCATCACGGCATCTCTGGCGCTGCCGCCGTCTGCGTGGCCGCAGGTGCCGCGGGACCGCAAACCTGAACCGGAATCGATCGGACTGGTTGAGCTGCTTCAGGCGGTCCTTAAGGCTCGCGCGGCCGATGCCGAAATCGCCCCCACTCTGTTGGCCACGAGTGGTGACCTTCAGGCTCTCGTCGAAGCCAAGGAAAAACACAAAATCCCCGACCTGCCGGTCTTGCGTGGATGGCGGCGTGAATTGATCGGTGATCTGCTTGTACAAATTCTGGATGGCAAGGTGAGAGTGTCTGTAGACCCTGAGAAAGGGATGTTGCGCATGTCAGGTGATCCCGCGCCACACCCGCAGTAGTATCCGACCTCTGCCCGCATCTGTTCAAAAGTTACCGCTCGCGATGACAAACCTGCACTACGAGGGCCGCGCCGTCATAGGTTCTGCGCAACGGCGGACTGGAAACGGGCGAGCTTCCTGATCAATCCGTATAGACTGAGGCAATACCTCCCAATGCGTTTTTGGTACAAAACTCGCACGTGGAGGATTCTAAGCTGCGAGAATGCTGTATCGCCTGCTACAACTGCTGTTGACGTTTGTGTTTCCAGGTGGGCTGCTCTTCGTGGCAGCACTTGGGTTTCTACGTCCCCAAGGGCTGCCTGTCTGGTGCCAGGGTCCTGTCGCAGCGCTACCCTACCTCGCATTGACGTTTGGTCTCGTCTTCGGCTGGTACTTTGCCAGCACTCGAATGCTGCTTTCGCTTCTCAGCCTGACCTTTGCCAGCCAAGCCCTGGTCACATGGCCACTCGATACTAACTACGCATCGGTCTCGCACACGATCTTTGCTGCGACGACGTTTCTCCTGCCGCTCAATTTCCTGGCGTTCTCCATCCTTAAGGAAGAGGCGATTGGCAGCCTCCGTGGAGCCGTACTCGTGCTGCTATTTCTGGTTCAGCCCTTCGTCGTGCTGTGGCTCTGCGACCCCACCAACCAGGACATGGCCTTGGCGCTTCAAACGGATTACCTTCCCGCCTGGTCGGCGTCTTGGACCCCGGTTCCTCAAGCAGCCCTATTGGTGTTTCTCATCTCCGGCCTGATGCACCTCGTACGCTTTGTGCTGCGACGGCATCCGATGGATGCTGGCGCGACGTGGGGATTGGCGGCTGTATTTCTCGCGTACCATGGCACGCAGTTCGGATGGCGGCCAACGAACTTCTTCGCGACCGCCGGGCTCATCTTGTTCTTGTCCCTTGTGCAGGCCTCCTATCAGCAAACCTACCGCGATGCACTGACCGGCATCCCAGGGCGGATCGCGTACGAGGAAGCGACGGCCCAACTGGGCGGACAGTTTGCCATGGCGGTATTGGCCATCGATCAGCTGAAAACGTATGCCGGGACCCACGGTAAACGCGTCGTTGAACAAATCCTCAAGTTGGCTGCGACCAAAGTCCAGGCTGGCTGTCGAGCGGGGCGGGTGTTCCGCGTAAGCGGAGAGGAACTGACCTTGCTGTTTTCCCGTCAGTCGGCAGTGGAAGTACTCGTCGAGTTGGAGAACATCAGGAAGAGTCTGGAGTCGACCGCTCTGTATTTACGTGACGGCCAGCGGGTCTGGGACAACACCAGGGGCGCTGCTACGCCGGGCCGGAACGACCAGGAACTTTCGATAACGGCCAGTGTCGGGGTGGCGGACTCCGCCACGGAGGGAACCACACTCGGCATGGTGATCAAGGCGGCGTATCGTGCGCTGTACGAGGCCAAGGCGGGAGGCGGGAATGTCGTGAAGCGCGGGCCAGTTGCGGTGGCATCATTGAGACGGTCGTCTCGATACCCGGCTCCTGTCAGCACCGGCAGCGAATCCTAAAAGCTCTCACAACAGCTCCTTCACACGATCAGCCGGCCTGACCAGCCAAGCCTTTTCACCCTTCTCGACAATCGGACGTTGAATTAAATCCGGATGCTCCACCATCAGGTCGATCAAGGCGTCGTCGGACAGCGTGGTCTTCGCAAGCTCCAATTTCTTATAGAGATCTTCTTTTGATCTGAGGATGTCGCGCGGCGACAATCCGGCCTTCTTCAACAGCGCTGTCAGCCGCGATTTTGTAAACCGCTCTTCGTAATAATTGACAGTGGTGAACGGCATGCCGCTCTCCTTGAGCAATTGCACCGCCTGCCGGCACGTGGAACACGTCGGTTTCTGATAGATGGTCAGTTGAGACATGCAGACTCCTTTGCACCCCGAATTGATGCCTTGACGTCTTTTTTTTTCCTATGGTACACGTTGCCATCGGTCACACTGACGTCCCAACGCCCACGATGCCAACGGTAGGAACAAGTTCCAGCGGCCACTTCGCTTGTGCCAGCCCCACGCAGCATTCTCTGCGCGATCTTCGCACGAAGCGAAAGGGACAACCGGTGTTTGTCATTGGCCACGTGCTCGAACGCAAGGGACAGGAAGCCACCTTCGAGGTCTTCAACGATCGCCTTGCCGTGGTGAAATTTGGCGACGGTGTGGCCATCGGGTATGACCCCTACGAACTGCTTCTACCAACGGACATCGATCCGGATGGAACCGCCTATTTTGAAATCCGTCCCTGCACCCACTGTCAACAACTCTTTCCGCTGACGTCCGGCGAGTGCGAATCGGACACGGAACCGACGACCTGCCCAGAGTGCCGCGGCTAGCCGCCTTCAGAGCCCTGCCTGCTGATGTCAATCAACGAGCGGTGCCACCTCGATGGCCTTCTTGATCAAGCAATCTCCTGCAAACGACTGCAGCGACATGGGAAGCATGCTCGCATCGATAATCCGCACCGTGACGACGCGATATCCCTCCGGTGCCTTCGTCCCTTCCACGCGCATCGCGTGACAGATCTCCAGTTTTTTCCAGATCAGATTGTTGAGAATGGCGTCGGACGCAAGGAGCTTGGTATCCGTGGCCACATCGTTGACAGAGGCTTTGACCGCAACGCGGGATTTGTCCTTGGGTACTTCACTGACGACGGCAAAGATGAGCAGCTCCTCCTCCGCATGCCCTGCCAGGCCCGCTCCAATAACGAATGCGAGCAGGACCGCCACCCCACACAACCCCTTCATGCCCGTCCTCGCCTCATCCTTCTCCAGAGAGTGCGATGCGGTTCTCCAAGCGATGGCGACGGCTACCGAGCGGGTCCAGATCCGCCATGACTGAGGGTCTTAGCTTCCGGCGGCTTCGCGGGAGTCGGCGACCGTAAGGGATCACTGCGTTTGAAGCCCACAGTGGGACGGCAATCAGGACGACCAGTTCGGCGCCAATAGGAAACGGCAGGAGGCATTTGCGTTTGATGGTGCGCGGCGAACTCATCGAAGCCAGTATGCCAACCGGGTCATACCATTTCAAGGTCGCAATCAACATCGCGATGAGATCTCGCCAAACGCTTGCTTCGCTCGTGGGAAGTAGGCAGAGTAGGGTGGGAGTTTGTTCATGCCGCATGATTTCATGCCGGGCCTTGCCGGAATTCCTGCCGCCAAATCTGCCGTCAGCGACGTCGACGGGGAACGTGGCGTCCTCGAATATCGCGGCATCCGCGTGGAAGAGCTGTGCAAGCGCTCGTCATACCTGGAAACCACGTACCTACTTCTCTTCGGCCATCTCCCAACACGCTCAGCACTCGAGAGATGGGAACAAGATATTGCTCTTCATCGGCGCCTCAAATACTCGATCATAGATCTCATGAAATGTCTCCCCGAGCAGGGCCATCCAATGGATGCCCTGCAAGCGGCAGTGGCTGCGCTGGGGATGTTCTATCCCGGCCGCAATGTCACAGATATGGAGAACAATTACTGGTCGGCCGTGCGGTTAATCGCCAAACTCCCCACAATCGTCGCAGCCTGGGCGAGGCTCCGCCGCGGGGACGATACCATCGCCCCGCGCGACGAGCTGGGCTTCAGTGAAAATTTTTTCTACATGCTCACCGAAACGACGGCGCATCCACTGTGGGTCGACATTTTCGACGATTGCCTCATCCTGCACGCCGAGCACACGATGAATGCCTCAACTTTTACGGGTCTCGTGACGGCCTCCACGTTGGCCGACCCGTACACGGTCGTCGCCTCGTCGATCGGCGCGCTGAAAGGGCCCTTGCACGGGGGCGCAAACGAAGAAGTCGTGGAGATGCTGAAGAAGATCGGGACGGAGGATCGGGCAGCCTCCTATGTGGAAGAGCAGCTACGCAACAAGCGTAAGCTTATGGGTTTTGGACACCGAGTCTATAAAGTGAAAGACCCGCGCGCGACAATCTTACAGGGCCTTTGCGAAACCCTTTTCCAAACCTGCGGCACTTCCCAGCTATACGACATCGCGCTGCGCGTTGAACGGAGAGCGGGCGAATTGTTTAAGGGGAAAGCCGTCCATCCCAATGTAGATTTTTACTCAGGGATTATCTACGAGAAGATGGGTATCGATACGGATCTGTTTACACCCATATTTGCCATGGCGCGAGTCTCCGGCTGGCTTGCCCATTGGCTGGAACAGCTCAGAGAAAACAAACTCTTTCGCCCCGACCAGATTTATGCAGGCGAGCATGATCGTCCCTATGTTCCCCTCGACCAGCGCTAGCGTGTTGAACCCTTCCCCCTTGACTTGCGGGTGAACAGGATTACCTCCCAGTCGTAAGAGCGCTCTCGACGCCGCGTCAATACAGACAATAAAAAAGCTCGTTTTTTTATGAAGGAGGTTGATCATGACACTCGTACGTTGGGATCCATTTCGTGAACTCGAAGACATGTCAGAACGGTTGAATCGCGTCTTTTCGCGTCCGTCATTACGCAACAGCGGGAAGGAAAATCTTACGGTGGCCGACTGGATGCCGACCGTTGACATCAGCGAAACAGAAGGGGAGTACCTCATCAAGGCGGAACTGCCCGAAGTGCGGAAAGAGGACGTCAAGGTCACCGTTGAAAACGGCGTGCTCACGCTCCAGGGAGAACGTCGCCAGGAGAAGGAGGAAAAGGGTAAAAGGTTCCACCGCGTAGAACGCTCCTACGGAAGCTTCGTCCGGAGCTTCACACTGCCGGAATCGGTCGATGAGAGTTCTGTCAAAGCCGAATACAAAGATGGCGTGTTGAATCTCCACCTGCCGAAGTCGGAAAAAGTGAAGCCGAAAGCAATCGACGTGAAAGTCGCCTAATCACCTCTCTCATCGAACCCACGTGAAGGCCCGCCGAAGCGGGCCTTCTTGCATTCTGCGCCCCCGTTAGTCTAACCGGCGCTCGAGCATGATCAGTTCCCAACAGTCCTCGTCCAAGTCCAGCCGCAACACGTATCGCTGACCGTCGCTCGCGGTGACTCGGAAATAGCTGTGCGTGTCGCTGTACCAGCGATCCACGACGTGTTGCACGTGCAGTGTCTTGCCCTCGAGAGTAAATGATCGGGGAGTCTTCTCGCCTTTATACCCGGGACAGGCGTCAACGATGAGGTGGGGGCCGTCCATCACTCTCACCCTTGTGGAAGCAGGTGGCCTGAGTTTATCATGACGCCCGCACAAGAATAGCCCTTCACGCATGGAGCCACCCGCATGAAGACACACCCCGAGCACCCGGCGCCTGCCGGCACCAGGACTGAGCGCGACACGATGGGAGAGTTGGCTGTTCCGGCCAACGCCTACTATGGAGTGCAGACCGCGCGCGCGATCGAGAACTTTCCGATCAGTTCACTGCGTATGCCACGGTCCGTCATCAGGGCCATGGGTCTCATTAAGCGAGCCGCTGCCGCCGTGAATCGATCTCTGGGGTTATTGGCACAGCAACCGGCTGATGCCATCAAGCAGGCGGCAACCGAAGTCGTGGAGGGGAAACTTGACGCGGAGTTTCCCGTCGATGTGTTCCAAACCGGCTCGGGGACATCAACGAACATGAACACCAATGAGGTCATCTCGAACCGCGCCACAGAATTGTTGGGAGGTGCCCGAGGCAGCAAACTCGTGCACCCAAACGATCACGTCAATCTCGGCCAATCCAGCAATGACGTGATTCCCACCGCCATCCATATTGCCGCGTCAGAAACAATCCAACATCATCTCCTTCCCGCCCTGACCCGTTTGCATCGGGCACTTGCTAAGAAAGCCAAGGAGTTCGATGCGATCGTCAAAATCGGCCGCACCCACCTGCAAGATGCCACACCCGTCCGCCTGGGTCAGGAATTCAGCGGCTATGCCCGACAAATCGAGTTGGGCATCGCACGGACGAAGCGGGCACAGGAAGCCTTGAGCGAAGTCGCTTTGGGCGGTACCGCGGTCGGCACGGGTTTGAACTGCCATCCGGAGTTTTCGTCCAAGGTGATGGCGGCAATCTCGCAGGAAACCGGCTGCTCTTTTAGAGAAGCGACAAACCATTTTGAAGCGCAGTCAACGCAGGATTCCCTGGTTGAAGCGAGCGGGGAGTTACGGACCCTCGCCGTCAGTCTGATGAAAATCGCCAATGATATTCGGTGGCTGGGGTCCGGTCCTCGATGCGGGCTTGGGGAGATTCAGCTACCCGAGACGCAACCTGGATCGTCCATCATGCCAGGGAAGGTGAATCCCGTCATTGCCGAGTCGATGACCATGGTGTGCGCGCAAGTCATAGGAAACGATGTGACGGTGACGATCGGCGGCCAAGCGGGGAACTTTGAGTTGATCGTGATGCTTCCCGTCATGGCCTACAACCTTTTGCAATCGATCGAGCTACTGGCAACGGCCTCCGACAATTTCGCTGCCAAGTGTATCGAGGGAATTACGGCGAACAAGGAACGCTGCCAGAGTCTCATCGAAGAGAGTCTCGCCATGTGCACCGCGCTGGCCCCTGAAATCGGATATGAAGCCGCCGCCAAACTGGCAAAGGAGGCCTACCGGTCAGGGAAGACCGTGCGGGAGGTGGCAAAGGAACAGAAGGTGCTGCCGGAAAAACAACTTGACGAACTGCTGGATCCTTGGCGGATGACCGAACCGGGCGGTCCTGTTGGAAGTGCTGGAGGGTAAGCCTCAGAAGTTCTCGTTTTGACAGTATTGAAACGGCTATGCTAAAGTCCGCGGAACTGTTGGGGTTCTAGTCACTTTGCACTCCGGAATTAGGAAACGAATGAGCGCACAACAGAAGCATGTGGTGATTGTGGCCGGTGCGGGCCCTGCCGGCATGGCCGTGGCCGCCGCGTTAGGGAAGGCGGGCCACGAAGTCATCATTCTCAACCGCGATATCAAATTCGGTGGGCTCGCTGAATATGGCATCTTCCCCAGCAAGCTCAAATTACGGGGGGGACTCAGAAAGCAATACTGGGAACTCCTCGGCCAACCGCATGTCCATTATTTCGGGAACGTCTCCATCGGCAAGGGCAAAGATTTGACCGTGGAGGACGTTCGTGCGCTGGGAGCCAGCGCGATCGTCTTTTCGATCGGCGCACAGGGAACCAAAGCCATAGGTGTGGAGGGTGACTCGGCGAAGGGCGTGTATCACGCCAAGGACGTCGTCTACCACTTCAACCGGTTGCCTGGATTCGGCGATCGTCCTTTTGACATGGGCAAACATGTAGCCGTCATCGGCGCCGGCGACGTCATGGTAGACATTGCCCACTGGCTGACCCGGTATAAAAAAGTTGAGCGCGTCACGGCTATCGTGCGACGAGGTCCGGCGGAACGGAAATACAACCCTAAGGAAATTCGCGCCATCTGTGCGAACATGGATCTGGACGGCATCAAGAAGGAGTTCGACCGGATCAAGGACCGCCTGGTGGCAGTCGGACAGAATCCGGATGAGATCATGAAGGGACTGTTGGAAGAGTTTACGAAATGTGAACCCACAGTCAGCCAGACGAAAATGGGATTCAGATTTCTCGCATCACCGAAGCGCATCCTCGTAGACGGCCACAACCAGGTTCGCGCCTTGGAAATGGAGGACAACAAGCTCGAACCCAAAGGAGAAGATACCGCCGCGGTCGGACTCAAGCACTACTATGAGTTCCCATGCGACTCGGTGGTTTTCGCTGTCGGGGACAAAGTCGATGAGACAGTCGGCCTCCCTTATAAAGGGGGCATGTATGTGACCTGTCCCAACAAAACGAGCAACGATCCGGACGACGCCTTGTTTCAGGCCTATGACGAAGCGAGCGGAAAAATTGTGGACGGGGTGTTTTTGGCCGGTTGGGCAAGGAAGGCCAGCGAGGGACTGGTCGGCGTGGCCAAACGCGATGGTGATTGGTGCGCAGAGGTCGTTCTGCGCTACCTGGCGACTAAGACGGCTGCCAACCCGGCCAACGCGGTCCTCGAGAAGTTGCGTATGCTCTTAAAGGAACGCAAGAGCCGCCCCGTTGATGTGAGGGGACTTCGTGCCCTCGAAACTGCGGAGAAGGGTCACAAGGGGCCAACGGATTGCATCGGAGAGTTTAAGTTCGTGACCAACCAGGAAATGCTTGCGTTCATCGAACGGGTGAAAGCCTAACCTTCCGGCGTTCGCGCTATCCATCTCCCCATTTCAGTTTCTCCCGTAGCACGGCGTAGTAGCTGCTCTCGGGAAACCGAATCAATAGCGTCCGATGTTCGGAGACTCTCAACTGAACGGTATCGCCTTGTGTCAGCGCGACGCCCACCTGTCCGTCAAGCGTCGCCATCGCCCCTTCGTCCTTGCTGGTCAGCGTCACGTCGATCTCCACATCGTCGGGCACAATAAGGGGCCGATGGGTCAGCGTGTGCGGGCAGATGGGCGCCAAAATCAGCGACCGCACCGCCGGACTGATGATAGGACCACCGGCCGAGAGCGAGTAGGCGGTCGACCCTGTAGGAGTGCTGATGATCAATCCATCGCCCCTTAGATTCGTCACAAACTGTCCCTGGATGGCGATCCGCAATTCAATC
>JAICVE010000373.1 GCA_025935475.1 Nitrospira sp.
GTCCCTGTGCCGATCTGCTGCAGGGTAAAGGGAGCAGTCGTTGATACCATAAGAGGTGATGATCCTTTGGGTGCGGCAATCTAGGCCAATTCGCGGACTGTACTATAGGGACCGCTCTGTCGGCTTGTCAATGTAACCTGAACGGCGGTACTCTGCTCCAGCACTCATCTCCATGCGTACTCGACCGATGGACAACAGGTCGTCCACACCACTTGGGATCGGCCTCATCGGCGTCGGCCGGCACGGCAGCCGGTATGCCCAGCACCTCCTTCACGATCTTTCCGCAGCAGCGCTGATTGCGATCTGCCGTAGAAGCGGCGGCAGCTCGTATCCAGGAACGACGATTCCAGTGTTTGATGATTACCGGACGATCATTGCCGATCCTCGAGTCGATGCGTTGGTTGTCGTGACGCCGCCTTCACTCTGTCATCCTATTTGTCTGACCGCCGTTGAGGCAGGGAAAGCCCTCCTCATTGAAAAGCCGTTGGCCCTCAATGGCCGCGACGCGCGGGCCATGGTGGCCGCGGCGGAGCAACGCCGTGTACCGTTGATGACGGCTCAGACGATGCGATTTGATCCGACCATCATGCTGTTGCGTGAACAGCTTCACACGATCGGACCGCTCACATCCGCGTCGTTGGTCAGTCACATCGAGACCAAGGCGAATCTCATGACGGGGACCAACGGACCCGTGGCTGTTGGCGCTCTCCTCGAACTCGGCGTCCATTTACTTGATCTGATTCGCTTTCTCACCGGAGAGGAGATTCTTGATGTGCAATGCAGGATGGCGCCTGCCCCTCACATAGGACCAGAGATTCAGGTCCAAGCACAGGTCACAACGTCCGGCGGCATCCGGTGCGCTCTCGACGTCGCACGTGTGGAGACTCAGCGGCAAGGAAGCACCGAATGGAGGGGAACAATCGGAACGATCAAGGCAGACTGGGTGGCACGGACTCTGACGAAGATTGCCGAAGACGGCACATCGCGTACATGGTCGCTCCAGGCACGTCCCACGATCCTCGCAACGCTGGAGGCCTTTGTCCAGGCGATCCGCACGAACACAGCGCCACCGATTACCGGCCTCGATGGTTGCCTCGCCGTCGAGGCGGCCGATGCCTGTTACCGTTCGGCCGCTCGCGACGGTGCGGTCGTGAAATGCGAGCCGGAGGCTGGCCGCTAGGTATCGGCGACGATATGTGTATCCGTTTCCTCGACACCTTCAATCTGGTGAATCTTGGTGATCACCACGTCGGAGAGCGATCGTTCATCCTGCGTGGTGATGAATAAGAAGATGTCCGGCTGGCCGAAGCAGGAATGGGCCTGTTCGACTCCGGCGAGTTTCTTCAACGACTGCAGGACGTCCTTCGTGCGGCCGGTCTTCACCTTGATGAGTATGTAGGCCTTCGTCGCCATCGCGTCTCTCCTTTCGGTCGAAACGTTTTCCGCCCGGCATGTTGCGTCTATGATCGGCAAACACTCGATGAATGTCGCGGCCCTGACGACTGAATGCGGATCGTGCCCTGACGAACAAGTCGCTCAATGACTCGAACTCCTCGCGCCGCATATTGACGCGCATAAATGATCCGGCCAGTTGCGCCCGCTCTTGGACGGAGAGTCCCGCATAGTGGTCGCATACCGCCTCGAGCACCTCACTGGTCCACCCTGCCTTGCGGAACTCCGCACCGATGTCCTCCGCTCGAGCGGCAAACTTGGCGTTGAGCGCCTCGCCCACAAACTGCTTCACCGCCGGATCCGTGCTTTTCATGAACAGCCCTTGGAACTGAATCACGATTTGAATGACCTTGTTCGCTTCTGGGGTTCCCTCGGGAGGAAGGATGCCTGCATCTTGGAGTGTCGCCAACAAGGCCATGGATGCCCCGACCGGTCCGGACGGCGTGCGCCCCTGCGATTTCACCGGCGCCGGCAAGAGCATCACTCCGCAGAGCAAGAGGAGAGACAACCACAGACCCGCCCGACGCATGGCGCGATTATACAGAAGGCAGGAGGAGGGCACCAGCTTACGATCGACGACCTCTCTGGTGCTGCCAAATGAACGCATTTTGACTATGTGCGGAGCCGTTTTTCTTGAATTCCCCTGCGCCGGCTTTCTATAATTCTCCGCCTCGACGAGCTGAAAGGAATCGTCATGCTGGCCAAAGTGCGAAGCGTGGCACTAGTCGGACTCGATGCACATCTGATTGACGTAGAGGTCGACATCGCCGGCGGTCTTCCGCAATTCTCCGTGGTCGGCCTCCCGGATGCGACGGTTCGCGAGAGCCGCGACCGTGTTCGCTCCGCTCTTAAGAACACCGGGTTCCATTTTCCCGCGAAGAAGATCACCGTGAATCTCGCGCCGGCTGACGTCAAGAAAGAAGGCGCGGGGCTCGATCTGGCCATCGCGATCGGCATTCTTCTCGCCGAAGCAGTCATCGGACCCGACAGTCTCACACATCGCGTACTCGTGGGCGAATTGTCGTTGGATGGTCAGATCAAGCCGATCTCCGGAGCCCTTTCGATCGGTCTGGCCTGCCGCAGGATCTATGAATTGCTGTTGCCTGCGCACAATGCCGCTGAAGCGGCCATCATCGATGGAGTGGCGGTGTATGGACTTCACACGTTGCCGGAAGCGGTGGGGTTCCTCAGAGGCGAACTGCGTCTTGAGCCGCAGCAGACCGATCGCGAGAGCATCTTTGCCGCGAGACCCCTTGACGATGAGGACTATGGCGACGTGAAGGGACAAGAGCAGGCCAAGCGAGCGTTGGAGATCGCCGCGGCTGGGGGACATAATGTGCTGATGGTAGGACCACCGGGCTCCGGCAAGACGATGCTCGCCAAGCGTCTTCCAACTATTCTCCCGCTGATGAATCCGGACGAGGCCATCGAAACGACACGCGTGCACAGTGTGGCAGTCCACCTACCGGCGGATCAACCCAGTCTCACGGGTCGCCGCTTCCGCGCGCCTCATCACAGCATTTCCGACGCGGGCCTCATTGGGGGAGGCACCGTCCCGCGTCCAGGTGAAGTATCGCTGGCCCATAACGGTGTCCTGTTTCTCGACGAATCGCCGGAATTTCGCCGTCCCGTCCTTGACAGCCTTCGGCAGCCGCTGGAAGAAGGCACTGTGACGTTGACGAGAGTGAGCGGATCACTCCGATA
>JAICVE010000451.1 GCA_025935475.1 Nitrospira sp.
ACCGAGCCCGTTTCATGTCCTGCATGGGGGCGATGCACTGGGCCTCCGTGGATTTCCTGCCGGTGGTCTAACTCTTCAAATCCTTGCTCCCAGGGACGGGGTCTGCCGCATTTGAATTGATCCGCGGGCTATATGACGATCAGAATGAGGGTCGGGGCGACCCATTGCCACTGCGGTACCGGGGCATTCCTGCCTATCCTTCCGAGGCCGCTTTTCGTCTCTTCAAAAGTTTCTTTATCCCCCAGGTGCCGCCGGGGAAGGACGCGTTGTCTTTGTTCATGGATCCCGCCAAGGCCTATCAGGTGCAGTGGCTTCCGTCACCGGCTCCGCCCACCCGCTATTTCGACCGTTCCGCCGGCATCTCCCTGACGATTCAAGGTCATGAACTTCAAAAGGTAACGGTTACCGAAGACGTTACGGGGATGTTTTTCATGAATCCAAAAGGCCGAGCGTTCCTTCCATGCGACCGGGCCGTTCAAGTCGTTAACGGGGGGATTGTGCTTCATGATCGCGATTCGGAAACGATGCTCCCGACATCCTTGCCACCGACTGTCAACGACGATCCCAGGCCCTTGGCATCTCTGCCGGTCAGCCCCGTTGACTGGCGGTTAGTGTTTGTCGAGGGGATGCCGCCCATCACATCCGAGCAGGCGTATGGAGCGGTCTTGCTCTATCCGGACGACGAGACACCCATCGGCGAATTGGCCGCTCAACCATTCGTGGCCGATTATCTAGAAGACATGGCCGAGAACGACCGCATGATTGGTCGTCTCTTGGCGCAGGCAAACCAGGTGTTGATTCACAATGGGGATGCCGTCATCGCCACTTGCATCGCGTTTGATCGGCCTCGTGACTATACCATCGCCGTTCGAGAAGCGGCGTTTGCGCAAAAACAGGCGCAGCAGCTCTGGACGACCTCTGCACAACTACGACGGTGGGATTGGCTGAAGCGTATTCGGTTCCTGCCGATCGAGAGCGCCCGAATGTCCCACGTTCCCCTGCAGACCTTTGATGTCGCCTATCAATGGATGCCGCTTGGTCAGCAAGACCGTCAGGTTGCCGCCATGACGGGGTTGCGGCGTGCGCTCCGGCTAGGGGGCAGCGCCTTCGCGACCGGTTCGGCAATGCTACGCGAGCACTGGAAGGACTTAGGCTTTCAGCTGGTATGGGAGGAGCGTGTCGAACAACTGTCGACGTTTCGGATGCACCGGGCCATATTGCCGAAGGCCCGGCTTCAAGACGAACTCACATTATATTTTGTCCAAGCTGTTTGAAGCAGTGGAGATTTTTGGTCCATCTTGTGCCGGATCACTTGACAGCTTTGAGCCGGCCTCAGTAAGATACTGAAACCTTTAACGCTCATCCTGAGAGGTGGGCAAGGAGCACCATATGGCTCGCCGCCGAGCGACAACCCACTACCTTCTCATCGAGTGCCGGTGAGGAGGTTTTTTTATGTCTGAATCCCCGATGAGACCGTCAACACATGCTGGCCGCCAGCAAGAGCGGCTTGTGATGGAGTCGGGCGACATGACACGGGCCATGACCAGGATTGCCCACGAAATCCTCGAACGTAACAAGGGCGTGAAGGACCTGGCCTTGGTCGGCATCCGCACGGGCGGCGTACATTTGGCCCACCGGCTTGCACGACGTATCCAAGAGATCGAGGGCGCCGCGATTCCTATCGGTGAGTTGGATATTACCTTATATCGCGACGATTTGGCGCTCCGGAAAGAACAACCGATTTTGCGAAGGACCTCCGTTCCGTTCGATATCTCCGGGAAAATCATTGTGCTCGTCGACGACGTCCTCTTCACTGGGCGGACGATCCGGGCGGCCATGGACGGCCTGATCGACCTCGGCCGGCCGGCGGAAATTCAGCTGGCCGTCTTGGTCGATCGCGGGCACCGGCAATTGCCGATCAAGGCGACATACATCGGGAAAAATATTCCGACCTCACGCGAAGAAAACATTCACGTACTGCTGGAAGAGGCGGGGGACGACGATCGGGTCGTCATTGTCAAAGCGTGAAGGAGATGGCGCGATGAGTTTGAAACGCAAAGATCTGCTCAGTTTGGCGCCGTTGTCGGCGGAGGAGATTACGTTGATTCTTCAAACGGCCGATTCGTTCAAGGAAGTCACCGGCCGCGAGATCAAGAAGGTGCCCGCGTTGCGAGGTCGGACCGTCGTGAATCTGTTCTTTGAACCGAGCACCAGGACGCGAACGTCGTTTGAGCTGGCAGCCAAGCGGTTGAGCGCCGACGTGATCAATTTCTCGCCTTCCTCGAGCAGCGTCGTCAAAGGCGAAACGCTGCTTGATACGGCGCGTAATATCGAGGCGATGCAGGCCGATATCATTGTGCTCAGGCATTCGTCGGCCGGCGCAGCTGAGACACTGGCGCGCGGGGTGAAAAGCTCGGTGATCAACGCCGGCGACGGATGGCATGAGCATCCCACCCAAGCGT
>JAICVE010000168.1 GCA_025935475.1 Nitrospira sp.
CTCTACAAAATCTATGTGGGACAGATCAGTTTCGGCGTGCAGCTGGGGTTGGTCGTCGTGATCTCGGTGCTCGCTGGTCTGGGCCTGTACTTCACCTACAGATCATCGGCGCGCAATCAGCCCTGACGAGCGTCTTCACACCCGAGGTTCTCGCACTTCCTGACAGGACGTGAGGCGTTTTGAGCGTGCGGGGTGGCCGCTACATGAGGCCGTGCTTTTTCAGATAGTCCTTATCGATGACGGGCGTCTGCTTCGGCAGCTGGCTTCGCTGTTGGAGGAGCCGTTCGACAAACTTTCCGATGAGGTCGGATTCCAGGTTGACCTGGTCATCGACCTGCTTGAGTCCAAGTGTCGTGACGGCGGCAGTATGCGGAATGATGGAGACGCTGAAGGAGTGATCGGTGGCGTCATTGATCGTCAAGCTGATCCCATCGACCGTCACCGAGCCTTTGTGCACACAGTACCGCAGGACGTCCGAGGGCGCTTCGATGACCAACACGACCGCATTGCCCTCCTGACGGCGGCTGCGGATCGTGCCCACCCCGTCGATGTGACCGGCTACCAGATGCCCGCCGATCCGTTCATTGAGTTTCATCGCGCGCTCGAGATTGACCGGAGCCCCACCCGTCAGCTGTCCGAGGGTCGTGACCGACAAGGTTTCCGGCGATGCTTCGACCACAAAGGATTGTTCACCCTTCGCGACCACCGTGAGACACGTACCGTTGATGCTGATACTGTCCCCGATCTTGAGATCGGCCAACACCGTCGAAGCCAGGATCGTCAGGCGAGTGCCGCCGAGGGTCTGTTCCAGCGAGGTGACGGCGCCCATTTCTTCCACAATACCGGTGAACATCAGTCTTTCCTGAGGATGACCTGCTTCACAACATAGACAAAGAGGACGATCAAGACGACCACTCCGAGCGAGGCCAGCACTCCGATCACGATGTTCTCAGTCGCCATCTCCTGCATGGCGGCCCATTATAACATCGAGATCTTTATTTCCTCATGGCGAGCCAGAAGAACCCGGCGGCAGCCACCTGGAGGCCGGCAATGATTCCGAACGCCCCGGCATAGCTCATGTTGGCGATCAGCACGCCCGCCAGCAGAGGTCCGCTCGCATGTCCGATATCTCCGATGGTGCCTTGCATGCCCATGCCAGCTCCCAACGTCTTGAACTCTGAACTATCCGCGACAAATGCAGAAGAGGACGACGAGACAACCGCCTCCCCGAACCCAAATCCTGCCGAGAGCACGAGCAGTAGGGCCAACTCGGACACATGCGGAATGGAGACGAACGTCACCGCACAAATCAGTAGCCCCAACATGATCAAGGGCTGTCGGCCCATGCGGTCAGAGACGCGTCCCATAATCGGCTTCGAGACGAACGACGTCAGGGATTGGATGGTGAATAAGAGCCCCACTTCTCCAGCGTTGAGACCGACCGAGATGCCGTAGAGAGGCAGAAATGCCATCAAGGCTCCGTTGGCAATCATCTTGGCGGCATCAGTCGAACTGGTGACGAGGACCTTACGGTTCCGGGCGACAATGCTGAAGCCTCTCCACATTTCCGACCATACAGAGGCCTGCCCCTTGTCATGCAGGCGCGGTGGAGGCGGCGAAAGATGCAGACTGTAGAACAGCACGATCGCCGCGCAGCCGAACAGTCCCGCGGTGAGGAACGCCGACGAGTAGCCGTAAGCGAAGGCCAGATATCCCCCGATGAACGGCCCCAGCAAAGCGCCTGATTGCGTGCAGGCCGTATACGTGCCCAGTGCGGCGCCACGGCGCTCCCGATACAATTCGGCAACCGTCGCGAGCGCGCTCGGCGCGAAGATCGCTGTCGCCAATCCATGAAAGAGACGAAGCAGCGTCAGCAGGTTCAGGTCTGAGATAAAGGGATAGAAAAACGGGGGGATCCCGAAGGCGATGACGCCGATCCGAAGAAGTATGCGGCGGCCGTAGATATCCGAGAGGGCGCCGGACGGAAGTTTGAGCACAACCCCCGTCAGTGTTGAGACGGACACAATCACTCCGATCCGCTCAGGACTCGCGCCCAGGGATTCGGCAAAGAGAGCCAAGACCGGCATCCTGACCATGTTGTAGCTGATGAAGCAGAGGACACCGATCGTGCACAGTAAGGCAAAGCTGCGCGAGGTCGTCATGGCGTAGCATGTCCCGAATGCCCGCTCACAGAGGGAAGCCCCTTGCCACCCAAGGCTTGTTTCAAAAACGCCACATCCTCATCGGGTAAGGAAGGAGGATCGGTGGCCTCGAATAGCACGCGCTCTGGTCGTTGGCGGATTTCTAGCCCCAATCGGTTCACGACATCGACGCCCTTTCTGAGTTTTCTGATGACCGTGGCGCCGACGAGCGGTCGCAACAGCGAGGCCAATCCTGACAGCACGCGGTTGTCCAGCATCGTATAGGCCACCATGGTGTTCTCCATCGCTTCGAGGCCGCCTGGCTCCTTGAGAGTGCCCGTGCGGAGAAATACGACCGCTTTGCCACTCACGTTGGGCAGGAGCCGACTGTGATGCGTACCTTCAAGATAATAGATTCGGATCGCATGGTCTTGGTACACCAGTTGGACTATCCCCTCCGTCCCCTCTCCGTCATTGCCCCACCACCGCCCGGGACCACGCATTTCCGCCTTGTAGTCCGCCAGGTCAAGGCGGTTAATCAAGGCCGCCGCCAACGGCGGATGGTCCAGCAGATAGAAATACGTCGACGCATCCATCGCGGTCTTCAACGGGCCGAGAGTGTTGGCAGTCGTGTAGTGATCGATGACAAGCTTGAGCCGGCAGGTCCAATCGTCGGGGATGTGTTGAACGGGAAACGAAATCCCACCGTGTATAGTCTCCACCCTGCAGGCATCTGCCCAGGCCTCGCCTAGAGATCCGGCGAATGCAAGCGCCATCGTTCCAACAACGACGCTCGAGCGCCCGCGCGCCAACAGGCGCTCTTTCGCCTTTATGAGACTGATTTTGGAACCTCGACGGCGATGTGAAATGGAAACAATTGTCGAGGATCCTGTCGAAGCCGCGCCTGCCGCAACAGGATCTCCAGCGAGGCCGTCACGGTCCCTTCGAACGAGAGCCGGCCGTTCGTCACGATCGTGACCGGCTTAGCTGGATCGATGAGGCGATCGTTCAGAAACAGGCTGTAGCGCTGAATGCGTTCCGTATTCACTTCGATCCGGTTCGCCGAGACAACGGTCGCCTCAAGTCTGGCGTATTCGCGTTGTGTGATTCGATGGTCCCGCTTGTCGATCAGATCATCGGAAAACGCAGCGATAGGATCGGTGACATCCAGTCGCACCCAGCCGAAGGGTTGAAAGTGACTAGCCTCACGCACCACGGTCAGTTTCGCCGGCAGAGGATTGCGCCGTTGACTGCTGAGCCATGTCATCAGGGCCGGCAATTCTTCACGCGGAAAGTAATGTCCACCGGCCATCGGATGTTCCCCCTGATGCTCGCGATAGACATGCGGATAGCCCAGCGTCGTCAACTCCCGCGCGATGGAGCGGCTGAGCGCCACAGGCATGACCTGATCTTTGGCGCCGTGAATGATATAGACGGGCGTATTGCGGAGATTTGCCAGAAAGGGCATCAACACGTCGTCGAGCCCGCTCGCCATAGGAGCGAGCCCCGCAAAAAGCGGCGCATGGTGCATGCCGATCAGCCAGGCGCCGATGCCGCCGTTCGACATGCCTGTCAGAAAGATGCGGTCTGGATCGAGGTGATAGCGCTGCCGCACGTGTCTGATTGTCGCGAGCACCAGGTCCTCGGCCCGGCGCGTGAACCAGGCTCCTGCCGGATAGGTCGGACACGCCAGGATATAGTCCTCCCCAAGGCGCGCCTGCCAGCGTTCGAGGTATACGTCGCCTGTAAATCCCGCGCCGTGCAGGCAAACGATCAGGGCATATCCTCTTGAGGGTTGATACGTGAGTGGAACCGAAAGCGCGACTCCATAGCTTTGCCCTTGCACCCGGACCCGTTCGTCGGGCAGCGTCCCGATCGGCCGGCTATCATAACTCCGCTCGGTTTCGATAATTCGAATGACCCGTTCAATCGACGCATCCGGATGCTGCTGAACGACCTGAAGCAGCCGTTCGGCCTCCTCGCTGTCCGGAGAATCCAGGTACCGGAAGACCAGCGCGGGCAGACCTTCCGTGCCGGTCTCCAGCTCAGCCTGGCCGAAGCCGAGGTTCCACCAGACGACGGCCGAAAAGCAGAGCGCCACGAACCAGCGAGTCATAGGTCACCTTCCACCACGAGGTCGCGTCCGAGCGATCGGGTGCGTATGTGCTTCAACGTGAGCGCCGCCGTCAGGCGTCCGGGGCTTCTGCCGCCGATCATGCCGGTGGCATCCCTGCCGCCCAACAGCGACGGCGCGACATAGAGGCGAACCCGTTGTACAAGCTTGGCCTTCAGCATCGCTGCATTGATTTCAGCACCGCCTTCCACTAACAGAGACGTAATCTCCCGCTTTCCAAGTTCGCGCATGAGCGCGAGGAGAGAGACTCGCCCACGGACCAGTGGCAGCACGACCACCTCGATACCTCGTCGCTGGAGCGCACGCCGTCGCGTAGCCGAAGCCGCCCCCGTCGTGGCAATCATGGTTCTGGCGCCATCAACTCGACGGAGAATTTTTGCGTTGAGTGGCGTCCGCAAGCGGCTATCGACGACGATTCGAAGGGGCTGTTTTTTTGCCAATCGCTTGAGTTGTGGACCGATGCGCGCTGTGAGCGACGGATCGTCAGATTGCACCGTCCCCACCCCGACGAGAACGGCATCGACCTCGGAACGAAGCTGATGGACCTCGCGCCGGGACGCCTTGCTCGTGATCCACTTCGCCTCTCCAGACGCCGTCGCGATCTGGCCGTCAAGTGTCATGCCCGCCTTGAGGATAACGTAGGGACGCTTCGTCCGTATCCAGTGACTATACGTGTGGTTCAAGGCCTCCGCCTCCAGATGCGCAATGCCGGTCGTGACTGCCCTCCCGGCTCGCCGAAGCGCGGCTGCACCCCGGCCGTTGACCAATGGATTTGGATCGCGTTGGGCGATGACCACCCGCCTCACCCCTGAGCGGACAATGGCCGGGACGCAGGGTGCCGTCCGCTTTTTGAGGTGGCAACAGGGCTCGAGCGTGACATACAGGGTGCTTCCGCGGGACTGTGTCCCGGCCTGCTCGAGCGCAAGCACTTCGGCGTGTGGAAGACCGGGCCGGAGATGATATCCCTGTCCCACGACCTGCCCTCGATTCACCACGATGGCGCCGACCATCGGATTGGGACTCGTCGTTCCGCGACCTTTCGCCGCGAGGCGCAGGGCCGACATCATGTAACGAAGATCTTGAGAGTCGTGTACCCGCATCATCAAGGGGTCGCCACGCAAGGAGGGGCGTTTGAGGGGGCACGGACGGCGAAACGAGAGACGTTCTACCGTGACGTTTCGCAATGGCGCCGGCGTTTCTCGGATCGGACGGATCCTTTATCACCCGATCCGGACGGTCACCGCTTCTTGCGTGATTTGGGAGAGCGGCGGCGGACGGTCCGTGCCGATGCCGCTGCCTTCGCTCCCTTCTTGGCTTCCGCCTCGGCCAGCGCCGCGTGCGCTGCAGCCAGCCGAGCGATTGCGACGCGGTAGGGCGAGCAGCTGACGTAATCGAGTCCGAGCTGATGGCAGAATTCCACGGAACTCGGGTCGCCTCCATGTTCACCGCAGATGCCGAGCTTGATGCCGGGCCGCGTTTTCTGTCCGCCTGCAATAGCCTGCCTCATCAACGCACCGACCCCCTCCCGATCGAGGACGGCGAACGGGTCGGAGTCCATGAGATTGGCAGTCTTATAATGGTCGATGAACTTGGCGGCATCGTCACGTGAGAATCCAAAGGTCGTCTGGGTCAGATCATTGGTGCCGAAGGAAAAGAATTCGGCCTCTTCAGCAATGCGGTCCGCCGTGACGGCCGCCCGCGGCAATTCGATCATCGTCCCGATCAGGTACGAGAGCTTGACGTTGTGACGCTTCATCGTCTCCTGTGCGACCTCGCGCACGAGATCCTTTTGCGACTTCATCTCCGAAACCATTCCGACCAAGGGAATCATGATCTCGGGCACGATTTTCTTGCCTTCCTTGGCGAGTTCACAGGCCGCCTCCACGACCGCCCGCGCCTGCATGCGCGTAATTTCCGGCATGGTGATCCCTAATCGGCACCCCCGCAGGCCCAACATCGGATTGAACTCGTGCAACTCCTCGACACGAGCGAGCAGTCGGCGTTTTTCTTCCAGCATGGCGCTGTCGTGGCTCGTCAGTTCCAATCGAGCGATTTCGACCATCAACTCTTCGCGCTTGGGCAAGAATTCATGCAACGGCGGATCGAGCAGCCGGA
>JAICVE010000507.1 GCA_025935475.1 Nitrospira sp.
ACCATGGAGTGCATTTGGGGATTGTGGTGAATTTATTTTGAACACAGAAATACAAAGTAATGTATGGATGGCGTAGTGGATGGTGGGGTCACCGCTGCTTCAGCGAGGGTGAGACGCAGAGCCCTGTCGCTGCTTGGCTCCGCAACTTGTTCCGTCCCGGCCTTCGTCCGAACGGAACTTCGAACAGTGCGTCTCGCCATCGCCTTCAGCGACCGCATCGAAGGGACCATGCGACCCCTCGCAGATCGCAGCTAGCCCCGCATCCTCAGCAAGTGACGAGGCATCGTTGAGACTGTTTCGGTGTGGCAATGCCCGAGGCCCTGCTCACTGTCGGCCATAGAAGAAGTAGAGACGGAGAGCGTGTGTGATCTGGTTGGTGGAGGAAATAAGCCGACGCTCAACTATCCGAATAAATCCATTTGGGCGGGATTGGGCGGTTCGATGGTGAGAACCGGGGCAGCGGGTGCGGCAGATTCAGTCTCAGCGGACTGTTGCGTGTGCCGGTCGAGAAACTCTTTTAGTTTCTTGAAATCGTCTTTCAGCGTATCGAGCAGGTTGCCCTGGTGCAAGGCGGCTGCCGGATGCAGGAGGGGGAAAATGACGAAGTCCTTCATATAGAAGGCCTGCGCCTTGACCTTGGTGATCCCGACTTTCCTCTCCAACAGTGTCTGGGTGGCCCAGTTGCCCAGCGTGCATACCAGCTTGGGCCGGATCATCTGGATTTGCTGCATCAGGAACGGTTTGCAGGTGTCCACTTCATCGGGTTCCGGATCGCGGTTGTTCGGGGGCCGGCACTTGATGACGTTCGCGATGTAGATCTGGTCGCGCGATAGATTCGCAGAGGTCAACAGATCATTCAAGAGTTTTCCCGCCGCACCCACGAACGGCTCGCCTTTTTGGTCTTCGTTGAATCCAGGCGCTTCGCCGACGAACATGATGCTCGCATGCGGATTCCCCACGCCGAACACCACCTGGGTGCGACCCAGCTTCGCGAGTTTGCACTGCTGGCAGTTGTGAAGCGACTTGGCGAGTTCTTGAAGCGTCATGATCAGCGAGATGGTCGACGGAGGGCATCTTAGGAGTGGTACCGAACGTTGTCAACGGCAGAAAAATACGAACGAAGAAACGCTAGTGCGGGAGATCTCCGTGCTGCAGGATGATCTCTGCGCATCGTTCGCCGCTGACAATGGCGCTCTCCAGATTGGCTGGCCAACCGGTGTCTGTCCAGGCTCCCGCCAGGAGGAGATTTCGAATGGGACTGCGCTGAAGGGGCCGCCGGACTTTTGTGCCCGGTGGTAGTGCCAACCAGGCGTGGGCTCGGTCTTCTTGTCGGAATCCCGTGATGTGACGGTCCGGCTGAAGCAAATTGAGCGATCGAAGCAGCGCGGAGACTCGCTGGATGGGCTCCGTGACCGCCGGATCCTGGGGCATCGTCACGGTCGCGACCAGGCCGCGATCGAATTGCGACGGCTTACACGCAATCCAATTGAACGGGCCGGCGCCCATGAGGATGTGACGTGGACTCGTCATCGAGTCTTCCGTCCGCACTTGCAGGACGGTAGAGGAGAGGGTCTCAAGGTCGACGATTTGCTGGAAATAGGCATACCGGCTGAGCCAGCGTTCCGGCAACAAGCCCGTCAGCCCCCGAGGTGGCAGGGCCGCGACATACCAATCGGCTTGAAGAGAGGTTCCGTCTTTGACGCGCAACCCGATGATCCGATCGTCGTGGTACTCGAAGCGCACAGCACGCGTGCCCGCACATACCGTGGCCTGTGCTTGTGTAAGGGCATCCGTCACCGG
>JAICVE010000049.1 GCA_025935475.1 Nitrospira sp.
GGCACCGTGCCTTGAAACACCATGGCGCCGGTGACGTTTCCGACGGCCAGCCGGTCCTTCTTTTGATAGAGCCAGAGAAAGCTATTGGACATCTCCGGCAATTCTGTGGCGAGCGGTGCAATCAGGAGGGCCAAGATCAACGGTGAAATAGCCAGGAGATGTGCCGTCGAGTCAGCCGCGCTGACAAACAGATGCGCGCCTAATGCCAGTCCCCCCAACCCCGCCAGCGCCTGGAGTGTGATGACGGCATACGAAGGTGTTGTCGCATGTTTGGCAAACAATAGCGGACCGAGCTCGCTCGGCTCATTCGACTCGTCGTCGCTGAACTTGAGCTTGACGTAGTACCCGTACAGGCTGAATAAGCCCACGGCGGCCATCATGTGCACCGGCCGAGACGGGACAAAGGCGCAGGCCAACGCGACCAGATAGGCCAGCGCAAAACACGTCAAATCAACGGTGATGTCCTTGTAGTTGAGACGGAAAGAACGGCCTCGTTTGCCGAGCCGAGCATAGAGCAACAACAACAACGCGAGCATTGGAACGACCAGCGTGCTGAGCATGAAGGGCGCTCCGAGAATCGCGCCCAACCCCACCTCGGCTTCTTCGCGCGTCGCCCCGAAAAAGATGGCCACAATGGGGATCGACGTTTCTGGAAGTGTGGTGCCGATCGCGGCCAGGACGCTGCCCACCGCACCTTCAGACAGGTTCCGGCGCTTTCCCAGCCATTCGATTGCGTTCGTAAACAGTGCGCAGGCGCCGAGCGTGACCACCACGGATGCGGCGAACAAGAAGACGTAGGCGAGCAGCGTCACGAACGATCCTTCGCTGCACGGCGGCTTTTCGCATAGGCTAATGCCGCTTCCTCCAGCACCGCTCTGACGGGACGTCCGGTCCGCTCGGCGATCCGCTTGCAGTCGAGATATTCCGGCGCGGCCTTGGTGTGGACGGAGTCGACGGCCGCAATCTTGATCCTGACCGTTCCGCCTCGGATCTTCACTGATGCGAACCGTCTCGGAAGAACGTGCCGGCTGATCTCCTGCACCCTGACCCCCAGCGCCGTCGTTTCTTTGAACAACACATTCAGCACCGGATCGACCCCGACGGGCGGCACAAGACAGGCCAGCACAATGGCGGGGCGCCCACGCTTCATAATGACGGGCGTGAGCGTGACGTCCAGGGCCCCTGCAAGGAAGAGCCGGCCCATGATGTGTTCGTAGGTCTGCGGATTGACATCGTCGAGGTTTGTTTCGATTTGGACCACGGTGTCCTGTGCCCGGCCATGCCTGGCGCCTTCCCGGGACAGAAAGACACGAAGGACGTTCGGCCATCCCTTCGGGTTGGCATCCCCGGCACCATATCCGACGGCAACCGGCGTCATCAGCGGCATCGGACCGAATTCAGCGGTCAGCGTTCTCAGCAGCGCAAGGCCCGTCGGGGTCGTCAGTTCACGCGAAGGTCCGGCGCTGTAAATCGGCACCTGCTTCGCAAGCATCGCGACCGCGGGCCCCGGCGCGGGCAAGATGCCGTGCGCGGAGTGCATCGTCCCGGTCCCGACGTTCACCGCAGACGCCGTGACCCTGCTCACGTCGAGCAGTTCGCAGCAGATGAGCCCGCCGACGATGTCGACGAACGAATCCAAGTCACCGACTTCATGAAAATGCACATGGTCTGTGGAGACGCGATGGGCCTTTCCTTCGGCTTCCGCCAGACGCTCGAACACCGCGAGGCTTTGCCGGCGTAGGTGCGGCGAAAGCCGGCTCGAGGAGAGCACCGTGCGAATGCGGGAGAGCGACAACGGATGCCGGAGATTCGATGAGATGAGCACGTCGATTTTGGTGGCTGAGATCGCCCCACGCTGCACCCGGCGTTTCCGGAGCCTGAACCCCCGTACGCCGAGCCGTGACAGTCCCTTGACCAGCGCTGGGAACGGCGCGCCCGCGTCAACCAGCGCGCCTAACGTCATGTCCCCGCTGATGCCGGAGAAGCAATCGAAGTGTAAGTGAGCGCCCACGTTTGCCCTTTCCACGGTCCGTTCAGCCGCGCCATCTTACCCAACGGTGCGGTGAACGGCAATCACGGTGCGCGCATTGACAGGCCGCAGACACTGTGTTATCCCACAGCGGCACATCGGTTCCTCCTGCCTCCAGGCAACCAGAAGGCCACAGACGACACGACTCATGCTGGGCATTACGACACAACCGACCTGTTTCCGTCTTGTCCCGGTCGTTCTGGCATGGACGATGGCCTGCTCAATGCTGTTCATGTTGTCTCCTGACGCCGTCTCCGCGAAGTCCAAGCCAACCAAGGCGCCTCGCCCCGAGCCGGAACTCAAGGTCCTCGAACTGAAGATCAGCCCTACTCCCTACACGGTATCGGTGGGTGCACTGGAATTTTCTGCGGTGGTCCAACTGCCCAAAGAACTTGACGGCGCCACGATCCTCGAAGTGTCCTCACTCGTCACTTCTCCTTCCAAGACCTCCATTCGTTTCCTTTCCCTGCGCAAGCCTCTGGAATCGGCGGTGGCAACTCCGGTCAGCACGGAGCCGCCAAGGATCTCTGTCGTGCTGAGGTGGGATGGCATGGACCACACAAAAACGCCGGCCGAAGCCGGCACGTATCACTTCGAACTCCGAGCCAAGCTCCTGTCAAACGGCGACAAAGGTCCGCGCACGCTCATGGTCTCTTGGCCCAAGCGAGGAACGCTGGAAGTGCGGTAGACCGGCAGGTGTTGTGTGACGGCTTACTTCCGTGAACGGAGAACTGCCCTCTCGCCCAGCACGTTGATCCGATGTGCGAGGCAGCCGGCGCCAAACCCATTGTCGATGTTCATGACGCCGACGCCCGCCGCGCAGGAATTGAGCATGGTCAAGAGCGCGGCTAAGCCATTGAAGCTCGCCCCGTAGCCGCGGCTGGTGGGGACGGCCACGACGGGACAATCGACCAATCCCCCGACGACACTCGGCAGCACGCCGTCCATTCCGGCGACCACCACGATGACGTGGGCGTCTGTGAGCTGTTTGTGGCGTCCCAACAACCGGTGTATGCCTGCCACGCCCACGTCATAGAGCGTTTCCACCCGGCTGCCCATGACTTCCGCCGTGATTCTCGCTTCCTCCGCCACCGGGACATCGGAAGTGCCGGCGGTGATCACCAACACCTGTCCTTCCAGCCGCCGTTTGAGATCGCGAACCGCCACAATGCGCGCCGGTTCATGATACACCGCTCGACGGTCGATCCGCTTAATGAGAGCCGCTACCTGAGGAGTCGCCCGCGTGGCCAAGAAGGGCCTGTGATGTTTGAGCAGTGACGCCGCGATGCCGCGAATCTGCTGTGGCGTCTTGCCTTCGCACAAAATCACTTCCGGGAAGCCCTGCCGGATGGAACGATGGTGATCGAGGGAAGCGAATCCCAAGTCTTCGAAGGGCAGTGCGCGCAGCTGTTCCAGCGCCGCGGGCACAGTCACTTTCCCGATTCGCACACGAGTGAGCAAGCGCTCCAGCCGTTCGCGGTTCACGGTCTACCCTTTTCCGGTTTGGCGACCCGTTCCATCAAGTCGCTCACGGCTTTGCGGCAGGATTTTCCTTCAAACAGGACGGCATTGACTTCGCGAACGATCGGCATCTCCACGCCATGCCGTACCGCCAAGCCGGCAGCCGCCCGGCTCGTTCGCACGCCCTCCGCGACCGCCTGCATCCCTCCCAAGATGGTCTCCAGTTTGTCGCCTTGACCGAGACGAACGCCGACATGATGGTTCCGGCTCAAGGCGCCAGTGCAGGTCAGCACGAGATCGCCGACACCCGACAAGCCATAGAACGTTCTCGGATCCGCTCCCATCGCCACGCCGAGACGCACCATCTCGGCCAGTCCCCTCGTGATCATGGCGGCCCTCGTATTATGTCCCAGACCCAACCCATCGACGACGCCGGCCGCCAGGGCCATCACATTTTTCAACGCTCCACCCAATTGCACCCCGACAACGTCGCTGTCGGCATAGACGCGAAGAGACGACGTCATGAAGGCGTTCTGGAAGGATTCGACCAACGCCGCATTGGTTCCTGCCAGACACAGCGCCGTAGGCTGTCCCTGACTGACTTCCATCGCAAAGCTGGGTCCGGACAGCACCATGATCCCATCGTGCAACGCGGGAGGCAGCACATCGGTGATGAGTTGCGTCATGAGCTTAAAGGTGTCTTCCTCGACGCCTTTCGAGGCACTCACGATGGGTAGTGGGCGAGAGAGCAAGGGGGCAAGCTGCTGAAGAACGAGGCGAGCCACGTGGGATGGCACGACGAACAGTAGGCCGTCGCACGATTCAACGGCTTCCGCCAGAACGTTCGTCACCTTGAGTGCGGCAGGAAGCGTGACACCCGGCAAGAACAACTGGTTCTCGCGCTTGGCGGCGATCGAATCAAGCACCTCCCGCTCATAGGCCCATAAGGTGATCTGGAGTCCTTTTTCCGCGAGATGCTTTCCAAGCGCCGTTCCCCAGGCTCCGGCACCGATCACTGCAATTCGTTGGGCGGGCGGCATTGTTCAGGATGAGAGTTAGGTGGATGGGATGGATATCGCGTTTCTTCGCATCCAATCGAGCGGCCGGATTATAGGAAGGCCTCCTTCTCCTGTCAACGAAGCGCGTTGTCCACGGACTGTACAACACCGACTCCTGTAGACGACAGGAACACGCGGTCATGGCCTAGAATCTGCGTCTTCTGCAGGTTTTTTGCGATTGTTCCTGGCACATCGTTTGCTCAGCCACGACACGGTTTCACAAATTGCTTCGTGCCTGAGCGTTCGATGGGTAGGATGGCAGCGACACGTACTGCAAGCGAGGACTCGGCAATGCACAGGCTGCGAACAATGATAGTGGCGGTCATAGGAGTAAGTCTTCTGGCCATGCTGACAGAGCAAGCGTGGAGACCCTCCATGGCGCAGGCGGAAACCTATGTGGCTGGCAAATTCGGTGTCACCTTGCCTCAGAGCTTGAGCAGTGGCGTCACGACGCAAGAGGGCATCGCGGGACTCGATATGTCCGATCAGGCGCTCAAGACCTCGATCAACGTGGGGGCAAAGCTGGGACACTATTTTTCTCGTGCCAAATGGCTGGGCATCGAGACCGGGCTCTCGTACACGACCCCGCACATCAAGGAAGGCTCGATTACGTTTACCGGACCGGGAGGTTCGCTTAACTCCGGTACGCTGTCAGGGGTCCATCAGCAAATCCTCATTTGGGAAGTGGCGACCCTGCTGGTGCGCTACCCCGGCAATCGTCTCCAGCCCTACATCGGCGTCGGCCCGGCGCTCTTTTTCGGCAGCTTGAAGGGTCCGAGCGCTCCTCCGGGACAGTCCGCCACATCGATCGGGTTCAATGCGGAAGCCGGCGTGCGCTATTTCCTGACGCGTCGTTGGGCCCTTTTCGGAGAAGGCACCTACAACCGGGCGACGCTTTCGTACTCGTCCAACGATAGCAATCCCAATGCAGACCCGTTCGGATTCCGTGCGACGTACAGCGCCTTCACGTTGAATCTTGGCGTGAGTTATCATTTTTAGCGCACTGTCTCTTCGCCGGCTCTAGCAAAAGACTCTCCATTCCGTGTAGCCTGAAGGGGGTATGAAATCGTGCCCCAGGTGCCGTAAAGAGCTGCCCGAGATCTACCGCTACTGCACAGAATGCGGCAGTCCGCTCGACGCCTCAGTCGTCTCAAGCAGCGCGAAAACTACCCTGTCTCCGGAAGCGCTCAACCTCCAGGTGCTCTACGGCATGGTGGCCGTCCTCGTCCTTGCACTGCTGTTCCCACCGTGGGAAACGCCGCCGACGCAGGCGCCGGAGTTTCTGGGACTGCATTTTATTCTGGCACCTCCGACGCCAGACGCTGTGGTGAGCCGGCTGCTGATGACGATCGAACTCGTCACGATCGCCATCGCCGGTTTCTACGGTGCGTTTTTATTCAGACAACGGTAGCGGTGTGAACCGTCGAGCCAAAAGGAGAGAGACCCATCACACGGACAGACGTTGGGTTGCTCAATCCAACGCTAATGTCAGGCACTTCGCAGAACCGCCCGATTTCATGAACTCATCCAAGGGAACTTCGTGCGGTTCATAGCCGCGGGCGCCCAACCATTTCATGGTCTCCGGACAGCCGGCCGGCAGCACGACGTGCTTACCCACGCAGATCGCGTTGCAGGCGAATTTGAGTGCTTCCGCTTCGGGCACCGCAAACCAATGAGTGGCCGGAATGCGTTCTGCAATGGCCGACTGTGCGTACTGGTCAAATGCGGCGGGATAGTACAGCAGTTCTCCTCCGCTCAGGGGGCAGAAGCAGGTATCCAGATGGTAAAACCGCCCGTCGACGAGCTCCAAGGGGAGAATCTCGCGTTCAAATATCTCGCTCAGAATCGGGAATGCGCGGAATTCCGATCGTTGCCTGTAACCGCCGAACCAACCGTCAGCAAAGCCGAGAAGGTCACCTGCACCTTCGAAATACATGTCCGCGTCGAGCATCACGATTTCGTAGCCATGCTCTCGAAACCAGCCTTCAAAATGCGCCTCTTCAGGTTGCCGCTCGGCATAACGAAAGTGGCTGGGTACGGCCCTGTGGCCGACTACAACCCCAGCGTTGGCAGTGAACACGAGGTCCGGCAATCCTCGAACAGGCGTCATCCGCTCAAGCACGGCGCCCACGTCGCGTTCAAGCACCTCCATTAACCGGTGCCACTGCTCCACTGCCGCTTGCGGATCCACCATGTTGGACCGACGCATCCATGGATTGATTTCGTAATCGATGCTGAAGTAGTCGGGTGGACAGACCAACAACCGGCTCATCGCTCAGCCCTTCCAGCCTAGGGAGCCCATCCATGAATCATCTTCTACTGCGGCAGCCGATCTGCGGCCATCTGCTTCGTTCTCGGCATGACCCAACCCTCCACGTAGGGCAGTGACTACGCATCGGCTTGTTCCACGCCTGCGGCCTCACATCTGACCGTATCTCGCCTGCCTCGCGACGAAGAGAGTCATGCATGGGCTCCCAGCTCTCTTGCGACATCCCGCAAGAAAGACGCGGCGTCCATGACCAGCCCTACGGCTTGAAAGCTGCCACGGTCCGCCAGCTTGGTCGGTACAGCGGGGTTGACGTCGACGCACACCGTCGGAATCGTCGCGGGCAGCAGATTGCCGGTGGCGACCGCATGCAGGGTAGAGGCGACCAGCAATGCCAAGCCAACTCCCGGAATGGTCGCGCGCATTGCAGCCTGCGCCGTTACCGAATCGGTGATGACGCCGGGCAACGGCCCGTCGTCTCGAATCGTCCCTGCCATGACCACATGAACGCGACGCCTGACGCATGACGCCATGATCCCCTGCTTGATCACCCCCGTCTCCACCGCTTTCTCGATGCTTCCGATGCCACGCACCCGATTGATGGTGCGCAGATGATGTTCATGACCATGAGGCACGACTCTTCCGGCCGACAAGCCATAGCCCAAGGACGTCCCATCGAGATCCGCTTCCATGTCATGCGCGGCCAACGCGTTTCCGCAGAACAGCACGTGCACGAATCCTTCGTCGATGAGCCATGTCAAGGCATCACGCCCTCCCGCATGGATGATCGCCGGCCCTCCAGCCACCAGCACCTTGCATCCGTCCTTCCCGGCCCGATGCCCCTCGCGCAGCTGCTGCATGCGTTTCGCCACGTCAGCGATGATGTGGCCGTGGGGCCGCTCCGCCGACACCTGCGACTCCATGAAGCTGAAGACGTCACGCTCCTCGGGCCGCCGCAGAGGAGTCACTCGAATTCCGCTTCGTCCGATCACCACGGCATCACCGCGCGCGACGCCGGCCATCGGCACTGCGTGCGCACAGGATCTCTTCTGATCCACGACGATGCCGAGATCCATCTCCATCCCTTCGACGTCGATCCATTGACCCGCGAGCCTGACCTGGGTGGGCAAATGCGTGGTCGCATAAAAATCCTCAGGAAATACGCCATCGGCGGGTGCCGCCCGATACTGACAGTCGGAGTCGCCTTCTACCGAGGCACCGTGCGGCTGAATGGCCCGAAGAATGTCCGAGAGCAGCTTCGCGGATCTGGCTCGCACCACAATGCGTGCCCGAGAAGCTTCGTTGCGTGTTTTTCCAATCGAGACCTCTTCGAGATCGAAGGTCCCTCCTGTCATGAGGATGGTATCCAACACCTTCGCCAAGATGAGCGAATCGATGATGTGTCCGTTGAGCACGACGGTTTCTTGGGCGGCCATCGGCACACTCCCTTGTCTTAATGTTATCACGCAGACGAGAATCACCGGTGTCGTTGGGATTCCGCGTCGTTGCCCTGTCAGCCCGCCTGCGGGGTTTTCATTAACTCGCGCAGGACGCTCGTGGCATAGGCGCCCGGCGAAAGGCTGAAGGCCAGCGTGAGCACCGACCCGTCGAGGCTCCATTCAGGTTCAACCAGCGGCACCCGAAGGGATCGGCGTTCCCCGCGGAAACCGCAGGCTTTGGCTGCCTCAATCAGGCGTTCGGGCGTGGAGCCCTGTTCGATGACGACGGTCCGCTCAATCTCGCCCGGCTCGTCGGTGGCCCACGACACTCGTGAGCCGAAGAGAATCCCCGTGGGACTAATCTCGAACCGGTCGGCTCGCGGCTGCTCCTGGGCGGCATCGTGGACCGGGAAACAGGCACCGTTGTCCATTTTCATGGCCCAATCGCCGATGAGCATGCGATCGATGCGATCGATCCGACGCGACAGCATCTGGTTAAACAGGTACGATTGAAAGGTGTTGACGTACCACATCCGCTTGGCACGACTCATTGTCGCTCGTTGAAACCCGTCAGTGAGTAGCGCGGCGCCGACCTGATAGTTGTCTCCGGTTTTGCCTTGCCGCTGTGGGCCAAAATAGTTGGGGATGCCCCTTCGCGACAATTCCTCGAGAATCGCCGGTACGGCCTCTCCGGCTCCTGCACTCACGTCGCGGATGACCAATCGGAACCGGTTGCCGGCATGATGTCCGGGGCGCAAGCGATTTCGATGGCGTCCCAACACTTCAATAGCCAGAATGTGCCCGTCAAGTTTCAGCCGAGACACCCGTTCTTCCGGCACGCCATGAAGTGAGACGAGTTGCGTGGTCACCGCCCTGGCATCCTTGAGACCCGCGGTCCCGATGCCTTGCACCTTGACGCCGAGGGTGGATGACATCTGGCGAACCAGATCGGGCGTCGAGAGCAATCGTTTGGTCACCCTGAGATAGAGGTGTTCACCCTCACCGCAGGGCAGATACAGGGGGCGCTCATCGACACGGAAATCCTCTGGTTCGGAGCGAATCCGTCCTCCGATCCCTGCGACGCCATGGGTCAGATACGGCAACTGACTGGATGATCGGGTCCCGTACGCTTCCATGGTATACTCCAGGTGATGCGTCCTCCGTCTGCCATACCGGCAGCGACCCTGGCCGTCTTCTTGTCCGCCTTCACGGAAGGTGAGGCACGATCTGCCTTGGTCGCTGACAATGGCGTCTTCCCAACCTTTGCCGGGTACATCGCCAATCAGGTCGGCATCGACAAGGAAGCCTTCGCACAGGCCAGCACCTGCCTGTCATGGTTCTATAAAGGGTTGAAGACACCGCCCTCACCAGCGGTGCAAGGGATCGCATGGCACCTCCCCGTTCTTCTGCTCGAGCCCGAACGCGATTGCCCTCGCCACTATCCCGGCGGCATGGAAACGGCACGGGATGATTTTGCGAAGAAACAGGCCTTGCTGTCCGTAAGCCTAACCGTCTACGAATTTGCGTTGGTCGCAGACCACAACGACGATGATCAATACAATGCCGCCGAACTCCGGGATTTGTTTCATTCGCTTTCGCTCACCTATGATGCCGCCACTCCGCCCCGCGCCGCTGGTGCGACATTAACCGCCCGGTTCGACCAGTGGTACCGCTCCAGGAATCTGGAGGAAGTCATGCAGGGTATGAGCGCCCTTTATGAGCAAGGGTATCGCATGACCCCACATGACCGCGCAGAACTCGATCGGGTCATGAAATGATCAGACGCATCGTTTCCTGGCCCGATCGAGTCCGTACGTACATTGGACATAGCCTCAGCGAGCCGTTCTATCGATTTTTTCGTCTCTTCCCTCATTGGGAAAGGGGCTTGGATCGGCACGAAATCACCTACCTGTACCACGTGCATGGACCGCTTGCAGGCCGCCGAGCCATCCATCTCAGCGATCTTCACGTGGACCGGCATCAATCCCGGCATGACGAGGTCATTCGCTCGGTCCGCGACCTTCGGCCCGACTGGATTTTCATCACCGGAGATCTGCTGAACGTGCCCGAAGGAGTGCCGCCCCTGTTCCAGTTTTTGACACGCTTGCGGGAGATTGCCCCGGTCTTCATCACCCTGGGCAACCATGACCATTACAGCGGTGTGCCGATCTCGGAGTATACGGAGCTGGCAGACCGGCATAAAATCACCTTGCTCGTGAATCAGAGCACATTCATTCCGGCCGGAACCGGTGAGCTCGCGATCGTCGGCGTCGATGATCCCTCGCTTCACCGCGCCGATCTGCGATGCATTCCGCCGCCGGCACAGGACCGCTTTACACTGCTCTTGGCGCATGCGCCCAACATCCTCGACATGCTGGACGAGGAACATGCCGTCGACCTGATTCTGTGCGGTCACAGCCACGGCGGTCAATGGCAGATCCCCGGAGTTCCGACCTTTTGGCTTCCGCCCGGATGTCGCGGCCGTATCTCCGGACCACATCACAACGCCCGCCACCGGATGTATGTGAATCGCGGCCTCGGATGGTCTTTCCTGCCTTTTCGATGGAACTGCCGCCCGGAAATCGCCGTCATCACCTGGACCAACTAACAGCACTCGCACACAACCGCCTAATCCACCTCTCTCTTACCGTTCAATTCACCCATCGCGGAGCAGAGGACGACCTTGGTTCATGCGCCCATCCGCTCCAACGCCTCTTTCGCCCGGCTCCTTACGGTCTGGTCCCAATCTTCTTCCATCACCGCGACCAAGCGTGCTTTGGTTTCGATGGCCCGGAGCCGGCCGAGAGCGAGCGCCGCGCAGGAACGGACATAGGCATGATCGTCCTCGAGGGCCTTGACGAGCAAAGGCACGAC
This sequence comes from Nitrospira sp., assembly GCA_025935475.1. GTDB lineage: Bacteria > Nitrospirota > Nitrospiria > Nitrospirales > Nitrospiraceae > Nitrospira_C. Next base: position 11,128 of record JAICVE010000049.1, read on the forward strand.
GCTCAAATCCTGTAGCACGCCAAGATGGCTCGCGGCCATTCCCCGGAGGCGATGCTGTTTATCGCCGACCGCCCGTTGCAACGTGGTGGCAAACAATTCTTTGAGCGCCGGCAGTTCAGACTCGAGACCCTCCAGGCGATAGTTGTTGACTTCGATCAATGCAAATGCGGTTTCCAATCGCTTGTGAGGATCGGTCTCCCGAGCAAAGCGCGCCAAGAGCATCCCGCGCCGGCGCAGGCGTTGTTGACGCCTTCGGACGCCACGGACGATGAACCAGACCATGACCAGGCAGACCGCCGCGAGCAGCGCGATCGGAATCGCTTGGTCGATGAGGTAGTCCTGCGTGTCCAGCGATAGCCGTTTCCATATCCACACGGCCGTAATCACGGTTCCGAGCAAGATTGCAATCGCGCTGACATTGGCCTGTCCCGAGATAGGATGCGTCATAGGGCCGGCATCATAGGAGGCCGTGGCGATGGCGTCAACGACACCAGCGGCTTGACGGTCATACGTATTCGCTTTATTCTGCAATCTCTTCATGGAACTGCCGCATCTGAAAGACGATCCTCACCTCAAAGTACTCCGTCCCTTGGTGGAAGCCTACCTGGCCTTTTCCCGCATCGATAACCGCCATATCAGAGCGCTCCGTCTGACGCCGTCGCAGTTCGACGTCCTCGTGACGCTGGGCGACACCACCGGGCTCACCTGCTCGCAACTTTCATCGCAGACCCTCGTGACGAAAGGCACCTTGACCGGAGTCCTTGATCGGTTGGCGAGAAAGGGGCTGATTCGTCGAGAATCCGTCGTTGGCGACAAGCGCCGTACGAAGATCAGGTTGACGGAAAAGGGCCA
>JAICVE010000417.1 GCA_025935475.1 Nitrospira sp.
GGCCGAGTTGCGTTTATCCTAAATCCGTGAGGTTGCACATGGAATATCCCGTCGTCTTGGAACAAGATCCGGAAGCCGGAGGGTATGTGGTTTCTTGTCCGACTCTCCAAGGATGCGTCTCGCAGGGAGAGACGGAAGAGGAGGCACTGGAGAACATCAAGGATGCGATCAAGACGTACCTTGAAAGCATTGGGGATTTAAAACGGCTTAAAAAGATGAGGACTGTGGAAGTCAGTGTATGATGGGGAAGGCGATCCGCGCGGAGACGCCGTGCCAAGTCACATCCACAAGATTCTTCCTAAGTCCTGACCAAGGGTTCGCGGATGCTTGCAATGCGTACAACGTCCCAGAAGAGCGTCGATTTTCATTTGACCGGCGTGGAAAGTTATCTCGTATGTCCGTCCCCCACACGAGTTGCATGCTTTTCCCAACACCTCCCGTCTAATCGTTCCGATCTTCCCCACTTGTTTCATCCTCATAGATCCCTCTCTCGTCGTCTACTGTTGCTAGCCAATTTCTCCAGCGAGCGCCATCTTTCAAAAAGGTAGCGTAGGCGCGGTTCCGGCAAAAGACCACTAAGAGCTAGTTCGAAAGAGGGAGACTAAGGAAACAAGCTCTGGGAACAAAATGCGGATAGGCTACTTTTTCTTCCTGTCGAAGAGGGGTATAGCCGGCTTTTCCGCAGCGTCGCCACCTTGGCATCCGGTTAACAGATTTGTAATCACCCCGACAAGCTCGCCCCCCGTACGTTTGGCGGCACCGGCGGTTTGTACTTTCGTTCCGAATTCCGGATTTGCCGCTGACCCTTTCATTGTGACTGTGACGGGCAATACGGTCAAACCATCCGAGGCCTTCGCGAATTGATCGAGGCACGGAATCTTGACGTGCGTGGAGAAGGCGGGCCCGACTTTCGGTGAGAATTGCGCATCGAGCTGGCCGTCCAATCCGATCTTCCCTCCGGCTTCGACTGAATACATCGAGCCGATGGCGCGGGTCTGGTCCAGATTGATCCATCCGTCCTTGAGGTGAAGCTCGCCATGCAACGTCTTGAATTCCGCACCTTGAAACTCCTCGATGCGGGTCTGCGTTGCAATGAACTCCATCAAAGGCGATTTGGTGAACCGGCCGTTCTCGATGTCGACGATCGCTGTCCCCTCCAGACTATTCCGCAAGGCCTCGCCCCGGCCCCGCCCTTTTCCCGAGGTGATGAACCTGCCGAGACCGATGATTCGAGGTTCTGGTTCGTTCAAGAGTGCTTTCATGAGAAGGCCGACATCTAACGCATTGCCTTTTGCCTCCCAGGTCATGTCTTGCTGGCCGCCCTTCTGCGCGATCGCGAATGTCCCCTGCACTGATCCTCCCGCCACTCCCGTCGGCTCCAGCGTGGCCTGCATCCTCTGCCCGTCTCCTGTCGCGATCAGTCTTCCTCTTCCGATTGCGAGATTCCGATAGATCAGCGTCCCGATCGCAAGGTCGATGTCGAGATCCAGCGGCAGCGCGAACGCTGCCTCTTGTTCTTTCATGGCAGGCTGTTGTGCAGCGGCTTCGCGGGTCTCGCTTGCGGGCGGCGCCGCCGTTAAGGCGGCGTACCAATCTGTGTCGAGCGCATCCACGCTCCCACGGAGTTTCAGGTGAGGCCGGAGACCCCAGCGAGCGTTCCCTTTCATCGCCACATGGTCGGCCCGTCCCGTCGGCCGCTCGGCGTTGATGGACAGCGTCTCGATTTGAATCTCATCTTCCCTCTGAGTCACGAGGTGCTCAATGGTCATGGTGGCCGGCTCAGGGCCTGTCCGACCTTTTACCGCAACCGTGATCGGTCCGACAGTTTCTTTTCCCTCGACGACGAGCACCCCTCCACCGGCTCGCTGTGCCACGTTCAGCACTCCGCTGATCATTAAAGGATCCGGCTTGCGGCCGGGAAAGATACCGAGAAAGTCGACAACCGGCTGGCTATCCCACTCTTTCATCGTCACGCTCATGGATCCGCCGATTGGGGCTTCGACGGTCAGCGGCCACCGACCGCTCACGAAAACGGTGCCTGCATGAGTGCCGCCAGATTCCATGCCGAGATCAAGACGCCGGATATCAGCCATCGTCCTGGCGCCGTCTATTTCCACCTCGCCCTGTACGCCGAGCGTCCTTGCCAGCTGGTGCGTCTTATCCAATCGTATGTACAGATTCGCGGCTCGCAGCCCGGTCTTGATCGTCAGAGGCTGGTTCGGGCCTGTCCCAACGACTCGAACATTCCCCGCGAGGTTGCCTCCTGAGATCATCTTCTGTTGCCGTTCCGTGAAAAGTCCCAACCGGTCCACCAGATCGCTCACGTCGGTGGTGTGGACATCGAGCACGAGGTCCGTTGCCCCTCCCACATCAGCCGATCCGGTCAGGCGCGCCTGTGCAAGCTGTTGGTTCCCGTCCAGCGCTCTGATCGTCCAGGAGTCGAACGACAGGCGCGAGCCGCCGGCAATGGATGCACGAATGTCAGTTCCCAACGTGACAGGAACGCCTGCATGCTTTGCCTCGCGCTTGAATACGACGCGGTCCACATCCACGCGACCGGCGACGGCGATGTCCTCGAGTCCCTTGATGCGGACCTTGACGTCAGTGTCCAGCACTCCGCCACGGACCCCGGCGAACACGTGACTGCCGCTCATGGCGATCCATGGATGGACCTGATGCAGCCCCAAACGGTTGACGCGGAGGTTCAGTGTCATTTCGTCCGCCGCTGCATCCGAGGGAGCGTCATCTTTTTTCTTTCCATGCACCAGGCTCAGTGTGAGTGGCCGATCGAGCGCGACCGTGACGACGGGCCGCTGTCCCTCAACCGCCTGGATGTGCCACCGATCCA
>JAICVE010000450.1 GCA_025935475.1 Nitrospira sp.
GATGACGTCGCTGATCGGCGTCTCGCGCATTTTTTTCATGACGGCGCCAGTTTCATCGGTCCCTGCCGCTTTCACAGATTTGAGGTAATGCGTCACCGCGGAATACATGCCAGCTTGCGCCATGGTCGGCATCTTCTTTTGAATCGCGAAGAACCGCTTGGACCAGGCGCGCGTGTCGTCGTTTTGGTCCCAATAAAATCCTTCGGTTAAATACATGTCCTGGGCATACTTCAGGCCGATCGCGTGGACGTCGCTGATGAACATCAACAGGGGGGCAACCAGTTGTCCTTTCCCTGCAATGCCAAATTCGCCGGCCTGCTTGACGGCATTGATGGTATCCCCGCCGGCATTGGCGAGGCCAATGACCTTCGCCTTGGATGCCTGCGCCTGCAACAGGAACGAAGAGAAGTCGCTGCTGTTCAATGGATGCTTTACCGAACCGGCAACCTTGCCGCCGGCCGCGGCGATCACGTCGGAAACGTCCTTCTCGAGCGACTTGCCAAACGCATAGTCGGCGGTCAGGAAATACCAGCTGTCGCCGCCGCGCTTGAGCAGGGCCTTGCCCGTACCCACTGAACTCGAATAGGTATCGTACATCCAGTGCGCGCTCGTGGCCGTGCACTTCTCGTTCGAGATAGCGCTGGAGGCCGACCCGACCACGATCGCGAGCTTGTTTTTTTGCTGCGCGATATCCATGACGGCGAGCGCGACGTTGGTCGGCACGAGGTCCATCAGCACATCGACGTTCTGTTGGTCGATCCATTCGCGGGCCCGGGCGGATGCCACGTCGGCCTTGTTCTGGCTGTCCGAGGTGACCATTTCAATGGGTTTGCCGAGCACGGTCTTGCCGAAATCGTCGATCGCCATCCGCGCGGCAACGATGGAACCTTGGCCCGACAGGTCGGAATACAGGCCGGAAAGATCGGTGATCACGCCGATTTTCACGACGTCGTTGCTGATCTGCGCCGAGGCGGAACCGATGCCTGCGACCAATAAGGCCGCAGCCAGGGATATCTGTTTGATGTTCATCTACTTTGTCTCCATTATGCTCACGGACAGCCATGAATTTCAGTTTACGTTTACGTAAACGTAAATCAGGACTAAGACTAGCACCGGAGTTTTTTTATGATTGTTCGCGCCCCGACAATTGAACGAATTCTTTTCCAGTCGGGCTGATCAGCCGGCCTAGTCTTCCGGGTTGGAGGCGAAGGTGCGCAGCGCTTCGACGTTGATGATCCTGATTGACCCGTAACTGACCTGAAGCAGTTTCTCGTCCTCCAAGCGGCGCAGCGCGCGATTGGCGAGTTGGCGAGATACGCCGGCCAGGAAGGCGATTTCTTCCTGGGAAATCTGCAGCGTGGTTGCGGTCCCTGGATAAAGCGCCGTATTAAATAGTTCTGCAAGGCAATGCGCGACGTGCCGATCGGGGTGGAACGAACGGGAATGCTCGACGCGGATCACGAACTGCGCGAGCCGGGCGTTGAGTTGGTCGATCAGGAATCGATTGAAGGGCAGGCTGGTGCTGAGCAGCCAATGAAACGTCGAGGCCGGCACTAATGCCAAGCGGCTGTCACGAAGCGCCACTACGTCATAGGGGCGTATTTCGTTCTTCAGGACCGAGCCTTCGCCGATCCAGCCGCCCGCGGGAATGCCGACCAAGGTAGTCGGCCGTCCGCTGCGGGAAACGTTTGACACTTTCACGAGGCCCTCGACGACGCCATACCAGTATTCTGAACGCACCCCGCGGTGGCAGACGGTCTGCCCCGCGCTCGCCACCAATTCGGAGGTCTCGTTGTCCACCCGCCGCCGCTGTTCCGCCGTCAGATTCTTCCCCCATAAGGAAGAAGCGATGAATTCTTTGATCCGCTCGCTCGCCATTATTTACAGCTGTTGAAATGCCACTGCTGACCGTAGTTCTTGTTAGAGGAATCGTCAAGCATGTTTCTACCCGAATGTGTTCGTTGAAATAACGACGTTCCCGCAAGGAGCCGCTCACTGCGGAACGCATGCATCAGGAATTGTAGCGGCTGTGGCAAAACGATCAAATTTCGTCACAGCCTTACTGTGTCACAAGTTGAGGCAAACATCCATTGATGCACAGCGGCTCGTGTTCTGGCTGATTTTTTTCGGTGTCTGCGGCGGCCTTGCGAACCCGTACGTTGAAGCCATCCAGGCACCATAGGGACCACTCCATCCGGCCGCTGGCATGCAAATCATGCTGCAGGGCACTCAACATGCGGTCCGATCGTCCACTGCGTGACCAGCGGCGATATCGGCAATAAACGGTCTGCCACGACCGTACCGATCAGGCAAGTCACGCCATGCCATGCCAGTAGTGATGCGAAACAGCATGCCCTTTAACAGGCGGCGATGGTCTTAATACCGTCTCCCCGCGCCTGGATGGCTGGCAATACCGGCTGTCGTAATGCCAGTTCTTCATTGGAAAGCTCATACCGATGTAGCACCATGGCACGCA
>JAICVE010000288.1 GCA_025935475.1 Nitrospira sp.
CATGCCGACTCCGCGATGTATCGTGCGAAACAGCAAGGCGGCAGCGGCTTTGCTTTCCACGAAGCTTCCGGCTACAACCACGCTGCGACATACTCCGTCTCCTGAGCCTGTTTTTACATCCGCCTCACGCCCTTGCCTGCGCCTGCCTATCTTCCGATTTCAGAAAGGGGAGTCTCCGTCACATGCAGGGCGCCCCGAGGGTTCGGCGTCAGGACATTGGTTTGCGCGAGTGCCTCACGAGACGGGGACAGCCGTGTTTCCGGCGTCATCACGATACCCCAGTGCCGGTTGTCTGCACAGACGTTATCCAACAAGAGTGCTTCGGCATGATGAAACACCAACATGCCGCTCAACCAATTGTCGGTACATCGATTACGGACGAGCTCGGGATGGCTTCCCGGATCGCGCACGGCAATTCCAAAGTGATGGTTGTCCCGGCAGACGTTGTCCGCCACCCGGGGTTGTGCGCCGGCGAACACAAAGATGCCAGATTCACGATTGCCGCACACCTCGTTGTCGATGAAGGCGGCGCGGCATTCTGGTCCATACATGACGACTCCGGACAAGATGCCGTCCGTGGCCCGGCATTGCGTGACCGTGCAGGAGGAGTCAAGGATGTTCATGGCCGAATGTTGATCGCTACCGATATAGCGAAAGGTCAGTCCGGAAATTCGACCGCTGGGAACGCGCTGAAGATAGAGAGGCCCCCCGCGACGGGAAAAGATCTGGACCGCATCACGGCTTGCCCCGATCAGGAGGATCGGGCGATCGGCCAGAAAGACTTTGTCCTCATACACGCCGGCTCGGACAAAGATTTGATCGAGTTCTCCGGCCTCTTTCAATGCCGCACTCGGCCGGGGATAGAGCGCGGGATCCTGGCAGTCCACGATCAGTGTCTTTCCACCGAGCGGATTCGGCGGAGGACTTTGCGCGAGCGCTTCCGATTCTGAACTCATCTTCTCATGACTCTCGACAGCTCGTTGTGCAGTCGAACCGGAACGAGCCGTTTGGGCTTGTCAAGCGAACAGCTGACCGGACGGCGTACAATTCTGATCCCGGCGGCAGAGGCCTGACCTTGGTCTGGTCACCAAAATACTCGTTTTTCTGCCGGTTTTCTGATGCGACATGCACCTCGCCTGTGGCATGTGGATTGCGAACTCTGGGGCAGTGCCCTAAGCCAGCAGCAACGGAGGCGGTCCGATGCACACCAGTCGACTCGTACCCATGGCAATCTTCTCCGTGATCATGGCAGCAACGGGCAGCCCCTCGAGCCTCTGGGCCGCTCCGTCGCAAGTTCAGGACACCTCTCGGCATCTGTACGACCGGGTCATGGAAGAATTCAAGCACCGCGACTATGAAGCGGCACTCGCCGGATTCCGCCTCTTCTTGGAGCTCCACGGTCAAACCTCTCTGGCGGCGAACGCACAGTACTGGGTCGGGGAATGCCAATATCGCATGGGACGGTATAAGGAGGCATTGAAGGCGTTTTACAACGTTGTCTCCTATCACCCGCTCAGTCCCAAGCTGGCGGCTTCGACGCTGAAGATCGGACAAACGTACACAAAGCTGAAGGACCAGGAAAAGGCGCGCATGATGTTTGAGCGGGTCGTGGATCAATACCCGGACAGCCCTGAAGCCGAGGTGGCCCGAAAGGCCTTGGAGATCGAGGCTGAAAAGCTCGAAGCTGAAAAGACAGAGTCCTCGCCAATTCCCACCGAGTGAAGGCCGCCTCCCTCTCTCTTCATTCAGGATCGCTCATCCCCAATATCCGCTCAAGTTCCTGTACGGTATAGGCCGGCTGCACATTGAGGGTCGTCACTCGAATGCCAGCCGCATGCAGCATGCGCTGAACTTCCCGACTTGGGCGTGCAGCGGCTGGATCTGACGCCGGTTCCCCCGCTTCGAATTGCACGACCTGTTCCACTCTGCGCGAGCCCGGATGCACCAATGCCAGGTCCGCGCGCTTGAGGGCGAGATGTCGCAACACCTCCACCCGCGCCTCGCCTTCCGCCTCGACCGCCAAGAAACTCCATAACGGCACCTGCGCGAAGACCAAATAGCGGTCCTCCACGGCCAGGCGAATCAGATTGTACAGGAGCAACTCCCTCTCGCCGAGAAGCGGTTGCGACCGAAGGACGACTCCCAACGGAAGAATAAACGGTCCCGAACGCACACTTCCTCGAGCGCGACCAGACAGAATTCGCCACAACAGCAGCGCCGGCACCGCCACGATGAGCGTAATGAACCAGGAATCGAAAGTGCCGTTCATGTGCGGAAGTGTTTCGTCCAATGTGGACCGGCCGGTACGATCGCTCCCAGCAGCACGGGGTGCGTCGCCCCTGTCACGGCGGGTATATTGCCCGATTGTCCCATCATGGTTTGATAGGCCAAGAGTGCAAAGGCCACTGCTTCGAAGGCTTTGCTCTCCCAACCCAAGGCCTCAAACGTTGTGACCGGAACGGGCGCGAACACGGCAGCCATGTTGTCCATGATCGCCCGATTGCGCACCCCCCCGCCTCCGACGACGATCTCGTCGATCGGTCCCTTGACCCACCGCCGTGCAGTCCCAACCGCCCTCGCCGTCCACATGCTGCAGGTGGCCAAGAGATCCTCCATCGACAATCCCAGTTGTTGTTGAACGACCAGGAGTTCATCGATGAGCGAAGGGCCGAATTCCTCCCGCCCTGTTGATTTCGGCGGACGACGGGAGAGGAAGGGATGCGCCAAGAGCTTTCCCATCAAGCGAGTGTCGACCCGGCCCTTCTGGGCCAATTTCCCGTCGCGATCCATGCTCAGTCGTCCGTTCGTGGCTCGATTGACAAGACTGTCCAGCACCATATTCGCCGGCCCGGTGTCAAAGGCCAGGACGCCCTCCCACATCCCGCCGCGAGGGACGTAAGTCACATTGCTGATCCCACCCAGATTCACGATCAACCTGGCGCGTCGGGGATGTTTCAAGAGCAAGGCATGCGCCGCAGGCGTGAGAGGAGCGCCTTGTCCTCCTGCGGCGATGTCGCGAGGCCGGAAGTTCGCAATGGTCGTAATACCGGTTCGCTCGGCAATCACTGCTGGTTCGGCAATCTGGAGCGTCGAGCGGACGGCTCCTACTCCCGGCGCCTGAATCCCTTTCGGAAGGTGATGCACTGTCTGGCCGTGCGAGCCGATCACCGCAATGTCGGCGGGACGCAGCTTCGCCTGGCGAATGACGTTTAACGCCGCGTTGGCGAACCATTCACCGAGCAATGCATTGAGATGACAGATGTCTGCAACCGTCCCCGAGATCGACGCGGTGACAATCCGTTGTTGAAGGGATCGCGGATAGGAGAGCGTCTGGGCGGCAAGCGCCCGCGCCTTGAGCGTCTGCCCGCGGCCGGACACTTCGACCAGCGCGGCATCCACACCATCTCCGGATGTTCCGGACATCAAGCCGACAATTTTCATCCTGGTTCCTTTTGCCTAAGAGTCTGAGCCGTGGGACCGCTACGCTAATGCAACTTCCCCGTCGGGTCAAGCGCCGTCGCCACGCGCGAAGGTTCAGTAGCGGCTTCGTTGACATCAAAGAAACCTCGATGGTACGGTCGCGGCCCATGCCGGTTGTCCGATTGGTCACGCTGTGCTGCGTTATCCTCTTGAGTGGCTGGTTCACCGGAGATCCGCCGGTGGTCTCAGCCTCCACCGAACCGCTGAACGTCGTCGTCACGATTCCTGTCTTAAAGGATCTGGTCGAGCAGGTGGGAGGCCCCTATGTTCGCGTGACCTCGCTGTTGAAAGGCTACGAGAACGAACATACCTATTCTCCGAAGCCGAGCGACCTGATCGCCGTCAGAAATGCACAGTTGTTGTTTGAGGTCGGTCTGGGGCTTGAAGTGTGGGTGGCCAATTTAGTGAAAAGCGCTGGACACGCGTCCCTCACCGTCATCACCACCTCCAAGGGCATTGGCCTGATCCCGGATGACCATAAAGCGGAATCCGGCCATCAGGAGGCGGGCACACACGCAGGCGGTAATCCTCACGTCTGGATGGATCCCGAAAATGCCGTGACCATGATGCGCCATGTCACCCAGGCCCTCGTTCACGCCGACCCGGGCCATGCCGACGAATTCCGCCACAATCAGGCCGCGTATCTCAAGCGCTTGGACCAACTGCGCACGGAGTTGAACGACCGTCTCCGCACACTGACCGATAGGCGCTTCATTGCCCACCATCCCGCCTGGCCGTATTTCGCCAGACGGTTCGGATTTGAAATCGTGGGAACGATTCAAACCCAATCGGCCAGCGAGCCCTCTGCCATGCA
>JAICVE010000236.1 GCA_025935475.1 Nitrospira sp.
GTCCGAAGCATCAGCAGCGGGGTGTTCACGGCCGATGCCACCGGCGCGGTCACCTCGTTCAACCCTGCGGCGCGGGAAGTGACGGGCTATGCGGTCGGGCAAGTGCTGGGACGGTCCTGGCGTGAAATCTTCAATTGGCATCCGAACGAATCGTCAGACGAGGCGCCGGTCCTGGCCGTGCCCGCCATGACGCGGTTTGAAGTGGAATGCAAGGACGCCAATGGGAACCGCCTTGTGCTCGGCATGACGGTCTCGCCCTTACACGAGCAAGATGAACCGCACGGATTGGTTGGAGTCTTCAAGGATCTGACGCAGATCCGGGATCTCGAGGAAGAAATGCGTCGCAAAGAATGGCTCGCCAATCTTGGCGAGATGTCGGCCGGTATGGCACACGAAATCAGGAATCCCCTCGGGGCATTGGCCGGCGCGATGCAAATGCTGCGCAAGGAAGCGATTTCCGACGTCACCGATCGACGACTCATGGACATCGCCGTCCGCGAAGCCACGAGACTCGACGCCATCATCACCGAATTTCTTCAGTATGCGAGGCCGCCGGCGCTCGACTTGGCCGAGCATAATATAGACAAAATTCTTGCCGAGACGTTGGATCTAGTACAACATGAAGCGCGGAACAGAAAACGGATCACGATCGCAACGTCATTGGCCGGGGGGGCCCTCTCGGCCCAAGTGGACCAAAACCAGATGCGGCAAGTGTTTTGGAACCTCGCCACGAATGCGTTTGATGCTATGCCGGATGGCGGAAAGCTGACCATCACGACCGGGTCTCGTCACATTGATGCTGGGGGGCGCAAAGGCGATGTCGTTGAAATTGCCTTTCAGGACACAGGAGAAGGCATTGCGCCAGGGAATCTGGACAAGATTTTTCTCCCTTTTTTCACGACAAAGAAAGAAGGCTCGGGTCTGGGGCTCGCCGCAGTCCATCGCATCGTCGATCTCCATGGCGGCTGGATTAAGGTGGAAAGCCCGCCCCAGCAGGGGACCCGCTTTGTGGTGTGCCTGCCCCGCTCCGGAGGCAATGGCGTGCGGTTATGGCATGAGGGACGAACACCGTGGAAAAGATCTTAGTCGTCGATGACGAGAAGAGTCTGCGCGAAGTCATGAGCATCATGCTCAAGCGAGCGGGCTACGAGGTGACCGAAGCTTCCGATGGCGAGCAAGCCATCGGCCAGGTCAATAAAGAGATTTACGATCTCGTCATTACCGATCTTCGCATGCCCAGGGCTGACGGTATGGATGTCCTCAAGGCAGTGAAATCGTCCTCCCCCGAGACAGTGGTGCTGGTGGTGACCGCCTTCGGCACGGCGGATTCGGCCGTCGAAGCAATGAAGCAGGGCGCTTACGATTACCTCACCAAGCCGTTTCAGGTGGACGAGGTTCAGCTCATCATCCGCAATGCCCTCGAGAAGCGCCGCTTGTCGACCGAGAACATGCTGCTCAAGCGCGAAATGGCCAGTCAGTCGTCGTTCGCGCAGATTGTCGGGCAAAGCGAAGCCATGCAAAAAGTCTTCGACGTCGTTCGCAAGGTGGCTGATTCGAAAAGCAACGTCCTCATCTGCGGCGAAAGCGGTACGGGGAAAGAACTGGTTGCCCGTGCGATCCATTACAACAGTGCGCGCAGCCCGATGCCCTTTGTTGCCGTCAATTGCAGTGCCGTTCCCGAGACGTTGCTTGAGAGCGAACTGTTCGGCCATATGAAGGGTTCCTTCACGGGAGCCGTGGCGAACAAGGCAGGCTTGTTCGAGATCGCCAACGGCGGAACAATTTTCCTGGACGAAATCGGCGACACGACGCCGGCGATCCAGGTCAAGCTGCTGCGCGTGATTCAGGAGCGCGAATTCCGTCGGGTCGGCGGCACTCAAGACATGAAGGTCGATGTGCGCGTGGTCGCGGCGACCAACCGCGATCTCGAAAAGGCCGTCGCAGACGGATCGTTCAGAGAAGATCTGTACTACCGTCTGGATGTCATTCCCATCCGCCTTCCCCCCCTTCGACTTCGAGCGGGCGATATTCCGTTGCTCGTTGCGCATTTCCTGGAAAAATTTGCCCAAGAAAGCGGGAGGGGGGCCCCGACCCTGACGACGGAAGCCATGCACGTTCTCTTGGGGCATGAATGGCGCGGCAATGTGCGGGAACTCGAGAATCTGATCGAACGAGTCGTCGCCTTTTCAACGGGCACGACGGTCACCGACACCGACGTCCGCGGGTGGTTGCATCACGCGGTCACTCCTCAGCAGTCGCAAGGGATCCCGACAGATTTGCCCGAAGACGGACTCGACCTGGAAGGCCTCATCAACGGCATCGAGAAGGATCTCCTCATGAGAGCGTTGGAACGCTCGAAATGGGTGAAGAAAAAAGCGGCCCGCTTGCTCAAACTCAATACGAGGTCATTCCGCTATCGGTTGGAGAAGTATGCTATAAAAGGAGGCCGTGACTAAGGGTCAGTCAGCATCCCTTCCTCCAGACACTCCCGTCACCGTTCATGCTCCTGCCAAAGTCAATTTGATCCTTCGCATTTTGGATCGACGCCCCGACGGCTATCATAACCTCTGGTCGATCATGCACACAGTCGCGCTCGAAGACGCGGTGACGATGCGCGCTTCCTCGCAGCGCGGGATCAGGCTGGCCTGCAATGTGGGGGGTCTGTCCGTCGATCGTACCAATCTTGTCTGGAAGGCAGCGTCAGCGGTTCTCGATCGCGCGCAGCTGTCGGTCGGAGTCGACATCGAGCTTTATAAGCGGGTCCCGATGGGAGCCGGACTGGGCGGAGGAAGCAGTGATGCGGCGGCAACTATTTTGGGTCTCAATCAGTCGTTGCAGCTCGGATGGTCGAGGGAGAAGATGGCTGAAGTCGGCCAGGCGTTGGGCAGCGATGTCGCGTTCTTCCTGTTTGCGCCCTCAGCGATCGTCACCGGCCGGGGCGAATCGGTGAGACCGGTCACCATCGAAGGGGGCCGCTGGATTGTACTGGTCAAGCCTACGTTTGGGATCGAGACGAAATGGGCGTACCAGGAATTGGCGGCCACAAGAGCCGCAGTGCGCCAGCTGTCCGCCGATCATGGCGAACTCGATCGGCGCGACCGGCTCACATGGGGCCAGGTGACAGCCAGTGTCGAAAATGATTTTGAGATTCCCGTATTTACCAAACATCCCCAGCTTGGAGAGATCAAACGCTTTCTGCTGAAGCGAGGCGCTCAATTCGCCCTCCTGTCCGGCAGCGGCGCGACGGTTTTTGGGCTCTTCGAAGAGGAATCCACGGCGCGACGTGCAGGGGCCGAGCTGGCGCAGGACGCAGAGCTCAATCTCTTTGTCGTTCCAACATGTTCCGGGCCGCTCAGTATGTCATAGGATTCTCCCCAGGAAGCCGCACTCGGTTGACAAGCTTCCCCGATTTCCGTTACAGTTCAGCCTCTTAGTTGGCTTCCTCAACAGCGCGCAGCAAATGAAGGTGGCGGGTTCGAGACGACGCCCACCGACGCCCGCCGTCGAGACGAACCACGTACGAGCAACACTTCCTGTTCCAGGCACGGGGAATTAATCGAGGGGATCGATGAGCAGAGAATTGATGATTTTCTCTGGCAATGCGAACCTCGCCCTCGCTCATGAGATTTGTGCCTACCTCGGCGCGAAGCTCGGCGAGGCGACGGTCTCGTCGTTCAGCGATGGAGAAATCCGCGTCAAGATTGAAGAAAACGTGCGCGGTGCGGATGTCTACGTGGTGCAATCCACCTGCAGTCCGGTGAACGACTCTCTCATGGAGTTGCTCATCATCATCGATGCCTTGAAACGTTCCTCGGCGTACCGCATCACGGCGGTCATACCGTATTTTGGATATGCCAGGCAGGATCGGAAGGATCAGCCGCGTGTGCCCATCACAGCAAAGCTCATCGCGGATCTCATTACGACCGCGGGTGCGGACAGGGTCCTGACCATGGATCTGCACGCCGGACAAATCCAGGGCTTTTTCAACGTTCCTGTGGACCACCTCTATGCCTTGCCGGTGATCTTGGACTACATCACCAAGAAGAAGGTCAGCGATCTCGTGATCGTGTCGCCAGACGCCGGGGGGGTGGAACGAGCCCGTGCATTTGCCAAGCGGCTACAGGCAAATCTGGCCATCATCGACAAACGACGAGAAGGCCCGAACCAGACGCAGATCATGAACATCATCGGGGACATCAAGGGAAAGAGCGCGCTTCTGCTGGACGACATGGTCGATACGGCGGGAACGATTGTGCAAGGGGCTCAGGCCTGTGCGGACAAGGGCGCACGGGAGGTGTGGACCGCCTGCACGCACGCCGTGCTCTCGGGGCCTGCACTCGAGCGTCTTCAGCAGTCATGCCTGACGCAAGTCATCACGACGAACACGATTCCATTACAGGACAAGCAGCGATTGTGCCCGAAAATTCATCAATTGTCGGTGGCGCCGCTGCTCGGTGAGGCGATCCGACGCATCCATGCGGATGAGTCGGTCAGTTCGCTGTTTGCCTAGACAGCGTCAAGAGAGCGAAGGGGACGGAGGAGTATCATGAAATTCGATTTGGCAGTGACGGTGAGAGAGAAATCCGGAAAAGGCGCGGCGCGTCAACTTCGCCGGAGCGGAAAGGTTCCCGGCGTGCTGTATGGCCAGGGTGAATGTGTGTTGTTGACGATCGAGCCGGAACCATTGACCAAGATTTTGAAGTCCCAGGCGGGAAGTACGGCCTTGATTACGCTGACGATCAATGGAGCTAAAGCCAAGGCCAAGCGGACAGCGCTGCTGCGTGACTTTCAGGTGGATCCAGTGGAAGGCAATGTGTTGCATGCCGACCTCTTCGAAATCTCGATGGACAAGCCGATTCGTGTCAAGGTGCCGGTTCATGTGATCGGAGGTACTCCGGCCGGCGTCAAGGAAGGCGGCATCCTTCACTACAATACGCGTGAACTGCATGTCGAATGTTTGCCGGGCGCGCTGCCGGACCACATCGAAGTGGATGCGTCGGGGCTCA
>JAICVE010000252.1 GCA_025935475.1 Nitrospira sp.
ACTCGAACGAAGGCTCGCTCGGATGGGTGAGTGAGGAGGCGGCGGTAGAAGCGAACAGGAAACGAGGAGCAACCGATGCTGCTGGTGTGCTGTTTCTGCGACCAAGTACGCGACGAGTCGATAGGGCATGGTCACTGGCGGGAGCTGTACGGGTCTATGGGGTCCCGCACCCCGAAGCGGGAGGAGACCGTTCTGTCGTACACCTGCTGTGACAATTGCCTGCAGGATGATCCAGGGGCGATCGCGTTCCGAACAAGACAGCGCCCTTCACACGCGTCCGTTTTTCCAGCTAAGGCACGATCGAGGCGATCGATTGCGGCCTAACTGTGATGCCTAGCTGAAAGAACTCCTGACGATGTCACAGGATGACCGCAATGCCCGCTGTCCCAAGCGCTGACGGAGGACAGGTGAATTCAGGGATCGTGGTGTTCTCTTCGACCCGCAAGGCGTTATATGTGAACGAGGCCGGGCAGCAGTTGCTTCGGCAATTGAATCGAAACGAGAACGGGCAATCGGCCGGTAGCGCCATTCCGAGGTCGGTCAATCATCTCCTGGACGAAATGTTGCCCTTGCTCCAAGTTGGCTGTGCGGATCGTGGTTGGAAGCAGCTCGAGGCCAAACGGC
Organism: Nitrospira sp.; assembly: GCA_025935475.1. GTDB lineage: Bacteria > Nitrospirota > Nitrospiria > Nitrospirales > Nitrospiraceae > Nitrospira_C. The sequence goes on from JAICVE010000252.1 coordinate 625, forward strand.
TCGTCATAGCTCCAGATCGATCAGTGATGGTCAGAACGTTCGGCATCCCAGATCGCTTGGACGTCAAGCGATCATTGGTCGTCCTCACGATGCAAGAAACGCAGGCGTCCTGACCCGAGTGGTGATAGACGCTTCAACGTCCCCGTCAGCGGATCACGAGCACGGGGCAGTCGACATGATGCACGATCGCATGGGAGACGCTACCGAGGAGAAATCGATCCAACCCTTCACGTCCATGTGAACCCACCACGACCAGGTCGAAATCCTTCGAGACATCCGAGATCACCGGGACAGGGTCACCCTTCATCACACGGCTTGATGTCGTGAATTGCGGCGACGGCAGGTGTTCTGCACAGGATCGAGCATACTCTTCGGCCTGACGGGCGACTTCTTCGGACCAGGTCGCAACGATGGCCGCAGGCGATTCGTCGAGTACAGGGAGAATCGGCACGGCCGTCAACACCATCGCTTCCATTGCCGTCCGGAATGGATGACGGAGCAACCAATCACAGATCTTTGCTGCATCTGTCCGGCCTTCGATGGCGATCAGCACCCGCCGGACGTGCCTGGCTTCGCCTTTGACCAGCAAGGTCGGCTGGGTTGCATGCAAGAGCACACGATGGGACACACTGGTCAGTACGAGTTCGGCGACGCGTGAGTGGTCGTGGGTGCCGACCACGATGAGATCGGCCGATATGGAAGAGGCGGTGTCGAGAAGGAATCGGGCCGGCTTGCCGAACTCGCAGAGCCGGTGGGGTTTTGGAACGTCTTCGGGCAGCATCGTTTCCGCCCGTTCCAGCGATTCGCAGCCCGCCTCGAACATCGACTTACGGAAGATGTCATAACCCTGCAGATTGGCGGCTTCCGCGACAATGGGATACTCGAACAGGCCGAGGTCGACCCCGTGGACCAGCGTGACTTCGTCAGGACGATAAAGCAGACCGAGCTGTTCGACGGCGGCAAACGCTGCATCGGACCAATCGACTCCGGCGACCACTTTCATGTGTCACTCACATCGTTGCGCCTCTCCTCCTTGAGGAGACATCTACGCAGCGCGCGATTGTTTCGCGGCATTCAAGTAATCAAGTACCTGGGCGTCGTCCACTTGTGTGAAAGAATGATAATGGTGGCCGACGGCGATGAAGGGCTCAGGCGTTGCCAAGATCACCAGGTCGTTCACCCGTTTCCGCAAGCTGGAAACATTTTCTCGGGGCGCGACGGGGATGGCAGCCACCAGGCGTCGAGGGGACAACTCCGAGATGGCCTCAAGGGTTGCGAAGAAGGTCGCACCGGTCGCCATCCCGTCATCGACAAGGATCACGGTCCGTCCCGCGATTTCGACGAGCGGTAATCCATTCCGGTAGAGTCGTTGGCGCCGGGAAATCTCCTCCCGCGCAGCTCCGACCAAGGCGTCGAACTCGGTACGTGAAAAGTGAAACGCCTCGACGGCATCCGGATTGAGATAGACGGCCCCGGTTTCACTCAGCGCGCCGATCGCATACTCCGGGTTACCCGGCGCACCCAATTTCCTCGTAATAAAGATATCCAGAGGTAGATGCAGCGCGAGGCTAAGCTCGTAGCCGATGGCCACTCCACCACGAGGCAGTGCCAAAATGATTCCGCTGGGATCGTCTCGATAGGCTTCGAGCTTCGCTGCCAACAATCGGCCCGCTTCTTCCCGATCATGGAAGATCACCGAGTTTCCTCACCGCGATCGCATGGATGCAACCACACAGAGGGCAATCAGGATGCGAGTTGGGTCAGTTGCGAGGCTCTCTCAACCGGCGTTGGACCACTGACTCACATGGCATTTGCGAGAAGGGTGTTTCGCCGGCTTGTCGTTTGCCCCTGGGACATTTGGACATGCTTCGGGCCATACGTGCACATCGCGAACACGATGCTGCGGAACAGAAGATCTGCCGCGTCCTCCATGCGGATGAAGGCCACGGCACCGGCTGCGATCATCGCGTTATATAGATAGGGTGTGTACTCAGCCGACGTTCCGAGGATGACCACTTGTGGGAGAAGGTGTTTGATCCGACGAATAGTGTCAACGTTGTTGGGCAGGTGGGTGTCCATCAACACGAGATCAATCGGAATCGCTTTGACCTGTTCAACCGCCTCGTCGCCGTCCGATGCTTCCCCGCCCACTTCGATAAGATCCGAATAGCCATCGAGAATCACACGGATCATTTCACGAATGGACGTGTGAGGATTGACGATCAATACGCGCCATCGCAGGCCGGCTTCCGTCGTCTTCAATGCCGGTGATGGATGGTGTTCAAAGGGTTTGGTCGACCTGAATGTCAGCATGACACGCCCTCCTCGCCCCGCTCCTCAATGTGACTGATTCCGTGTACCTAGCCCGTTACAGAATTTTTCTAAACTAGGGAGACCCCTAGTCATTAGAAACACCATGTTAATCGGGCAGTTAAAGGAAGCTTTGACCCAACGGGCCAGCGCCTGTTACACTGAGCAACCGTACGAGCTACATCCTGCTACCTCGCGCCCCTGCCTCCCATTTCCTTGTGTTGCGCGGACCCTTATCGACGTTGCTCTTACGCGGTGCTCTGATGCCTATTCGATTAGCCCTGCATGCGTGAAGTACGACACGAAGCTTATGAAGGGAGTACCGATGAAAATGTCCCATGGCTGGAAGTCAAACACCAGAAAGAAAAAGACCAAACCGACCTACAAGATTCGTTGGGAGGCATTGGGATTGTCACGGCCGGATCGAACCCAAGCTTCGATCGAGGACATCAGAAGCGAAGTGTCGATGTTAGCCACTCAAGGTTTGAGTGAAAGGACTCAGATGCCATCCGCTCGGCCCACCGTCCGTACACCAGGGCACAAACGAAAATAACCACTGATTCACTTTCGAGAAGGAGGACACCATCGCACGAGCAGGAAAGACAACGCTAGCCAAACGCGACCGCGAAAAGAAGCTCCAGCAGCAGCGGAAGGAAAAAGAGGCCAAACGTGTTCTCCGTAAGGCGGAAAAACCCTCGCGGGGCACCACTGCCGAAGGAGAAGATCCGGATCTGGCTGGTCTGCAATGGGGACCGCAGCCCCCAGCGTACTAACTAATACTGCTCACGGAGAGATGATTCGCAGCGTCCGCCGGTGGGTCCAGTTCACCGATACGCGCCTGAAACACGCGCCAAATAGCACGCATTTTCGATCGGTGTAAACAATCTCACTTGCGTGTGTGCTTCGTGCCTTTTACAATCGCCTCGGCTGAGAGGCGTTCATGTCGTCAGGTGTCCCTCGTTCGTTCACTCGCCCATCCTTCAGCATCCAGAATTCCTTTAAAAAACTTTTTGCGAAGAGATCGCGCCGGCGAGTGTGCCTCGTCGGTCTCCTCCTGGCGATTGGGGGCTGTGCCATTCTGCCCGGCCACTGGCGACCTGGTTGGAACAAAGAGTGGACCAGCAAGGAGCCCGTGCCCCAGACCGCCGGTTCGTGGAACTTGAGCGAACTCGAAACAAAGGACCATCGCTTTCTGGCGCTTGCCATCTCCGGAGGAGGAAGCCGCGCGGCGAACTTCGGTTCCGCCGTCATGCTTGAACTCCAACAACGCAAGCTGCTTGAACAGGTCGATGTGATTTCCGGCGTGTCAGGCGGAACGCTTCCGGCTGTTTACTATGGGCTCGGCGACAAGGCGGGCGCCTTCACCGAGCCGGCCCTCCGAAAGTCGCTGGGGTTTGACTTTCAGGGTAGTTGGATCTGGCGGTGGTTCCTTCCGCACAACATCTTCCGCTATTGGTTTTCGGACTTTACCCGCTCCGATATCATGGTGCAGGTGTTCAACAACGAGCTGTATCATGACGCGACCTTCGCGGAGCTTCAGTCCCATCCGAAAATTTTGCTCAATTCGACGGTCCACAACGATCACACCCGCTTTACGTTCACGGACGAGCGTTTTGCCCGACTCCATTCCGCGCTGGCCTTCTACCCCGTCGCCAATGCGGTCAACGCCTCCTCGGCATTCCCCGGTGCGTTCCAGGACGTGACACTTGAGTGGTACATCACCCCCCGGCAATACGTGCATCTCTACGACGGAGGCCCGATCGACAACTTGGGGGTCCAGGCGCTCACCGAATACATCAATCGCAACATCCTGGGGACGTCGCTGAAGCGGCTCTTTCCAAATGGATGTCTGATCATCATCATCGATGCCACGCCGGCCAGCGAGCATCCCGAGCTCAACACG
>JAICVE010000322.1 GCA_025935475.1 Nitrospira sp.
CCAAGGCGGCATTGACGACGGACAGTTTTATTTCCGCAGCGTCGTTCCAGGAAACGACTCGAGTGTTGACCGAGGCGGCGATCAACGGACGGGAAGACAATCTTCTCGGCTTGAAAGAGAACGTGATTGTCGGACGCTTGATTCCTGCTGGGAGCGGCTTCGAGGAGTATCGCGACACCTTCGTGATCAGTCCCAAACCCGAGCCAGTTGTGGTGGGGGCGACGGAACCAGTGGCATTGCCGCGGGAAGGTGCGGCTGCGGCGACGGGAGAAGGCGCCGGCACATAACCGAAGCGAGTCTGCTCGCTTGACAGGGCCCGCGGGCATCATTATAATCCGCGGGCTTTGCCCTTGATGGGGCAGTCAGACCATTGTTTTTCGAGCTGAGAGAAAGATTCACCGATGCCAACGATCAATCAGCTAGTCCGAAAAGGCCGCCAGTTGGCCCACGCCAAGACAAAAAGTCCGGCGCTGAAATCTTGTCCGCAAAAGCGAGGCGTCTGTCTGCGTGTGTACACGTCGACGCCGAAGAAACCGAATTCTGCGCTTCGAAAGGTCGCCCGTGTGCGATTGACAAACGGGATGGAAGTCACCACCTACATTCCCGGCGTCGGCCATAACTTACAGGAGCACTCCATCGTGCTCGTCCGTGGTGGCCGCGTCAAAGACCTTCCCGGCGTGCGCTATCACATTGTGCGCGGGGCGCTAGACGCCGTCGGGGTCGCCGACCGCAAGCAAGGCCGCTCGAAATACGGCGCGAAACGTCCAAAGTAGTCACGATCTTCAAGCGTGTGAGAGAGTCATCGATATGCCACGAAGTAGATTTCTAGGACAGAGAGAGCCCCTTCCGGATGTGCGGTACCGCGACAAGGTCGTCGGAAAATTCCTCAATATCCTCATGGAAGGCGGCAAGAAGAGCACGGCTGAGCGGATTTGTTATGGTGCGTTCGATGTCATCCAGGAAAAGACAGGCGGAGACCCGCTCAAAGTGTTTAAATCGGCGATCGACAACGTGAAGCCCATTGTCGAAGTGAAATCCCGCCGGGTCGGCGGCGCCTCCTATCAGGTGCCGGTCGAAATTCGTCCGGCGCGCCGAATGTCTCTCGCCCTTCGGTGGCTGTCGGAATACGCGAGGACGCGCGGCGGCAAAAGCATGCGGGAAAAGCTCGCGGCCGAGTTGTTGGACGCGTCGAATAATACAGGGGCCGCGGTGAAGAAACGGGAAGACGTGCATCGGATGGCGGAGGCGAATAAAGCCTTCGCGCACTATCGCTGGTAACGTCGTTTCGTGCTGCAGTTGGGCCGTGCTGCGATCCGCAGACGCGGGTGCCCCTGAATCGCAGCGGTAGTCGGCTCATCCTGCAGCACGTGTGTTTTTAAAGGGATACCATGGCAAGGCAAGCACCACTGGAACGAACCAGAAATATCGGCATCATGGCGCACATCGATGCCGGGAAAACGACGACGACGGAACGCATCCTCTATTACACCGGCATGACGCACAAGATGGGCGAGGTGCACGAGGGTGCGGCCACGATGGACTGGATGGAGCAGGAGCGGGAACGCGGCATTACGATCACGGCTGCAGCGACGACGTGCTTCTGGAAGGACCATCGCATCAATATTATCGATACGCCGGGACACGTTGATTTCACCATCGAAGTGGAGCGGTCGTTACGCGTCCTCGACGGCGCCGTGGCTGTGTTCGATTCAGTGCAAGGCGTAGAGCCGCAATCAGAAACGGTCTGGCGGCAGGCCGACAAGTATCAGGTTCCCCGCATCGCCTTCATGAACAAGATGGATCGGGTCGGCGCCGATTTCTACTTCAGCGTTCAAACCATCATTGATCGATTGGGCGCGAACCCGGTGCCGATCCAGATCCCCATCGGCCGGGAATCCGAATATCGCGGCTCGATCGACCTGATCACGATGAAGGCCTACGTCTACGACGATGAAACTCTTGGGGCCAAATACAAAGTCGAAGAGATTCCAGCCGACTTGGTGGACAAAGCCAAAGAGTACCGTGAAAAAATGCTGGAAGCGGTGGCAGAATTCGACGATCAGGTGATGGAAAAATATCTCAACGGTCAATCGTTGACCGAGGAAGATATTCGACGGGTCGTGCGGGCCGGCGCCATTTCGATGAAGGTCATTCCCGTACTGTGCGGATCGGCGTTCAAAAACAAGGGTGTGCAGCAGTTACTAGACGGTGTCGTGGATTTTCTCCCGTCGCCTCTCGATATTCCTGCCGTGAAAGGTCTCGATCCGAACACCGGCAAGGAATTGGAGCGCAAACCCTCCGATAGCGAGCCGTTCTCCGCACTGGCCTTCAAAATCATGTCGGATCCCTTCGCCGGGCAACTGACCTATTTTCGAGTCTATTCCGGGACGCTGAAGACCGGGACGCCCGTCCTGAATGTCACGAAGGGGACGAAGGATCGCATCGGCCGATTGTTGAAAATGCACGCGAACAAGCGCGAAGAAATCGATGCCGCGCATGCCGGCGACATCGTTGCTGCCGTGGGGTTGAAGGGCGCCACGACGGGCGACACCCTTGCGGACGAAAAGCAACCCGTTTTGCTCGAAGTGATGAAGTTTCCCGAACCAGTCATTGCGATGGCCATTGAACCCAAGACGAAGCCAGATCAGGAGAAGATGGGGTTTGCGCTTCAGAAGCTTGCCCAAGAGGATCCATCGTTCCGCGTGCGTACCGATGAAGAAACGGCGCAGACCATTATTGCGGGGATGGGCGAGTTGCACCTGGAAATCATCGTCGATCGCCTGCTGCGGGAATTCAAGGTCGAAGCCAATGTCGGAAAGCCGGAGGTGGCGTTCAGGGAAACGATCCGCCGGAAGGCCGAAGCCGAATCCAAGTACATCAAGCAGACCGGCGGCCGCGGCCAGTATGGTCACGTCGTGCTCACCGTCGAGCCTTCCGAATCAGGCAAGGGCTTGGAGTTTGTCAACAAGGTCGTCGGAGGAGCAATCCCCAAGGAATACATCCCAGCAATCGAGAAGGGTGTGAAGGAACGCATGGAAAACGGCGTGATCGCCGGCTATCCGTTACGCGACATCAAGGTGACCGTCATCGACGGGTCCTATCACGAAGTCGACTCCAACGAAATGGCGTTCAAAATCGCGGGCTCGATGGGATTTTCGGAGGCCTGTAAGAAGGCGGACGCCGTGCTCCTGGAACCCATCATGAAGGTCGAGGTGCTCGTCCCGCAGGAGTTTATGGGCGACGTCATCGGCAACTTGAATGGCCGCCGCGGCAAGGTTCAAGGCATGAAGGTCCGTGCCGGTGCCCAGGCGATCGAAGCGTCGGTGCCGCTCATGGAAATGTTCGGCTATGCGACGGACCTTCGTTCTCGCACGCAGGGCCGGGCGACGTACAGCATGGAGTTCGATCGATACGATCAGGTTCCCAAGCAGATTTCCGAAGCGATCATTGCCAAATATCGTGGCGAGTGACCGCTGATCCGATGACCATCGATTTGAGAAGGAGCTGAGGCATGGCGAAGGCGAAATATGAGCGGAAGAAGCCGCACGTGAATATCGGGACGATTGGGCACGTGGACCACGGGAAGACCACGCTGACGGCGGCCTTGACGAAGATCAGCGCGGACAAGGGCATGGCGAA
>JAICVE010000146.1 GCA_025935475.1 Nitrospira sp.
CGCGACAAAGCTCGTGTGCTCGAAGGCTTGGAAGGGGCTTCCTCGAGCGCCGGCAAAACGTTCGATAGGGGCCGCATGGAGCAAACGCTGGCAGGGCTCGGCTCCCGCATCTTTCTCATGAACAACGTCCATGAGGACGAGCCGGTGGTGTTCGAAACGCGCTGGTGCCTCTCGTATCTGCGCGGCCCACTGACCCGCTCGCAGATCAAGCTGCTCATGGATACGCGCAGAGGTGAGGCGGCGGAACCAAGCCGTGAACGAACTCCGGCTCCCTCCAGTCCTCAACGGGCAGGAACGGCGTCGCGTCCGATCTTGCCTCCCGACGTCCCGCAGCACTTCTTGCCTATTCGCGGGACGAAACCGGAGGGCGGAGAATTGATCTATGTGCCGATGCTGCTGGCGTCGTCCCACGTTCACTTCGCCGACGGCAAGAGCGGCATTGAGACGATGCAAGAGGTGACGGTGCTGGTCCCGATGTCCGAAGGCGCCGCCACCGTCAATTGGGAGAAGGCCGCGCCAGCACCGATGAGCGTGGCAGATCTCGAACAGGCCCCGCAGGGAGAGGCGCGGTTCGTCGAGCCTCCTCCCGCCGCCGGCAAGGCCAAAAATTACCAGACCTGGAACAAAGAGCTCGCAGGATGGCTGTATCAAACGCAAAAGCTCGAATTGTTCAAAAGTCCGAGTGCCGCACAGCTGTCCAACCCGGGAGAGTCAGAAAGAGACTTCCGCCTCCGGTTGCAACAATCGGGAAGAGAGCAGCGGGACAAGGGTGCCGACTCGCTTCGGCGGAAGTACGCGCCGAAAATCGCCGCGTTGCAAGAGAGAGTCCGGCGGGCGGAACAGCAAAGAGAAAAGCAGCAGACAGAGGCCCGCTCGAGTCAGGTGCAGGCGGCCATTTCCGTGGGAGCGTCGATCTTGGGCGCATTCCTGGGGCGGAAAACGATCAGTGCGACCAACATCGGTCGCGCCACGACGGCCATCCGCGGGGCCGGACGCGTGCTCAAGGAGTCACAGGATGTGAGCATAGCGCAAGAGAACGTCACCGCGTTACAGCAGCAACTGGCCGATCTCGAAGCGCAATTCAAGGAGGAAAGCGAGGCGCTCGCCGCGGGAAGCGACCCGTTGCAGGAAAAGCTCCAGCCGGTATCACTGAAGCCGGCCAAAGCCGATATCAACGTGAAGCTCGTCTCACTGGCCTGGACGCCGCACTGGCGGTCGTCCGACGGCTCAATGGCTCCTGCCTGGACGTAACGCTACTGACCAGGCCGAATACGGAGGTAATCACGCGGAGCGGGCAGATCGGAACCGTTCGAACAGCTGCTCAGCTTCTCCGGTCGGATTGGTGATGGGACGGGTGAATACTTTTTCGGCAACGTGGAAGCCAAGGGCGCGGTAGGATTCGAATTGTGATTCGTCGAAAAACTGGTCGGCGGTCGGTTCATGCGGGAATTCTTCGTGCCCGTTGGCATACTCGGTCACGTCGGCCGGTTCATTCCCCGTCAAAGACGGCTTGAGGTAGATCAACAGTCCTGCCGTCGCTCCGTGATCGACGCGGTCGTAGCGGATCAACCCCAAGGCGAAGTGTGCGCGGCTCATCCGACTGCCTGGCTGGAACTCCAGTAACTCCGTTTCAATTTCGATATCGATCCCAAGGTCGATCCGGATCTTGCGGATGGCACTGCCCAAATCCGTGAAGGAGCGGTCTGCGTCGCAGCTGCCGTCGCTCACGACGATGTAATGGCAGCGGCGAAGCACCATCTCGTACAGTCCCAGATTCTCGAAATGCCCACCATCCGATAGATAGACATAAGGATTCGCGGCATCGGTCAATCCGAATGTCTCCGCCAGCAATGGACGGATGGCGATCCGGGGACAAGAAAGATCGAACGTGTGGCGTCCAGCGGGGCCGGGGTTGCCCAGCCACCAGCCCAGCCGGATATTGAAGAAGGCCAACAGGAACGTAACCGCCGGCGCCGAGTGGTAGCCCATGTTGGGGCTGGCCGCCGCGCCGGAAATCGCCAAGGCAGTTCCGATCGTGATGGCTTTATGGAGCTGTCCGTTGGTTCCATACTGGCTTGAGCGGCGATACCCCAGGTTCCAGCTTCCGCAGAACAGCGGGGAGGCTGTGAACGACTGTGCTTTCCGCTGCTGCCAGGCCAGATTCTCTCCCCTGACAAGATTGATGGCGATGTTCAGAACATGGAAAGGCTTGCGGACTGCCGAATGGTCAGTGGCCAGCTGGTGCAACTCGACGTTGTCTTTGGGATCGAACCCCGTAAAGAGGTTTGGCCGGCGCTCCTGATGATACTCGGCCAGACGCGAGGCTCCCAGGTATGCCCGGATGAGCCGGTTGCGATAGATCGAGTGCAGGGAAAACTTGTTGATGTTGATAACCAGTGACAAGGCTGCGGCCAAGCTGGCAAAGAGTGCTGCAACTTCAATCACCAGCCACGGCGGACTGTTGTGGAGAACGACCGCATGTCCCCACAAGTCTGAGGGCACCCGCAGCCCGATGGCAGAACCCTCAGAGACGCCGTGGAGGCTGCCCACTCCTTTCATAAGGAGGCTCGAGAAGAGTGTGATCATCACGAGCAGGCAGGCGATGAACACCGGGGCAGCCAATCGAACGGCGCGATCCAGGACCACGTCCATCATGCTTGACTTGCCTTTGCCCGTAGCCTTCGTTCGTGAACTGAATCCCAGCAGCAGTGAGATCAACCCGGAGAGTCCCCCAAGGGATGTCATAAGCGCAGGCGTGTAGGACAGGAGGCCGGGACCAAAGACGACCAGCCCACTGAGTCCCGTCCACATAACGCTCGCAATGAGCACCCAGGCACCGGCTCGTCCCCACCATTCACGATCGTGGTCGTCCGTATATCGGCTTGCCACACCGACGAAAATCGTCGCCGTCAAGAGAAACATGGTCAGAAAGCCTGCGACGGCAAACGTGCCGTACCACTCCGCAAATTCGCTCACGGGAATAGTGGAGGGCGTCTCCGCCAGCACGGACCACAAGAAGAGGCCGCCGAGCGCGCCGGACCAGAGGATGACGAGGAACTCGACCACCAGCCATCGATTCACATCGCGCCAACGCTGGAGCAGGAAGGCAGCGATCAGCCAGCCGAGCCCGTGCATGATTGCGCCTCCCAGCACGAAGGCGCCGCGGCTATCCATCCCGAAGCCGGAGAGTTGGTCGAGCCGGCCGCCTCCGTTGCGATACCAGGCATACGCGGTGGTCAAGTTCAGCGCCGTTGCCATCAGTGGAATCAGGCCGCCGATGAGAAACCCTTGCTGACGCTCAAGCCGTTTCCACAGGGGGTGTGTACGAAATTGATCGAGACTGGGCCGGAACAGGTGGAGATGGGTAAGCGCCACCAGTCCAAAGAGAAGCCCCATGACGAACATGGCCCGCGCGGCTGGCATGGGATCTGCCGCGTCCCAGTCAAGAATCGATACCAGCAATCGCGGCGCCATGAGTCCCGTCGCCAGGAGTGGAACTAAGACCAGCCAATTGAGCGTGAGGTTCCTCAGGTAAGTCCCCAGCAACGTCCAAGTATCGACGGACATCAATCCCAGTCTCGGGCTGAGGTAGTTGCTATACCGGCGTAACCAGTTCACCGGTTTTGGCTCGGGATCCTGAGTATTGGAAGGCGATCGTCGCAATTCCTCCGTGACGCCGGTGACGCCACCGGGATGGCGGTGAATCCATGCAGTCAGCCAGCTGCCGATGTAGCCGCCGCCTGAGACGGTCGAGAGGTAGTCGAATTGCTTCAGCAAGGAGAGCCGGGCGAGCCCTTGGAGGACACCCAACGCGAACGTCGCGCTTCTGATTCCACCACCGGAGAGACAGAGCGCAGTTCGCTTTTGAGGAAGGTCGTGGATGTGCCCGTACAGCGCAGCCAGACGGTCTGGCTCGGAGGCCGTGGTCGTGGGAGGAATGCGGCCGTGAAGCGCGACGAATTCCGCTTCTAGAACCGTTGCAAGGGGAAAAGGATCATTCTGGCCGGTATGGGTCATCGCTAGGGCTTCTGGGTGTGATCTTTGATGAAATTCACGATCCGCGGCCGGTGTTGCTCGACGACTTTGCGTGCCGCCTTCTCGAGCAAGGCTCCATGGCAAGGCGTCTTGATTTTGAACAACGTCGGAATCTGGCTCACCGCCTGCTTGATCTGCGCGGGCGTTACATCAGGGGGAAAATCCTCACGGCAGACATCTGGAAGGTCCTGATAGCCGCTCCAGTCAGCGTCGACATGTTTCAACACCTCGATCCTGAGATGGGCGAAATCAGGGAGCACGACCCCCTCCGTTCTGAGGCTGTGCCAGAGAAGCGTTTGATAGGTATTGGCCCGTTCCTCCATGATACCCACGATGCGTGACGGATCGTCACGGAACACCTCGAATCCTTTCTCGCTCTTGTCGAGTTCGGGGCCACCTGCATCGAATGGGAAGGACGTATCGATGACGATGATCAGTCCACTCTTGGAGGAACCTTGCGGGATTTTCTTCAAAAACAGAGTTGTGAGGGACTCGGTCCCCAGGTTATCGAAGAGTCCGCCGTCGCCGATATGGAGGTAGGCCGGCCGGCCGGCCACTTGATAGGTCACCGGCCCAACGACGGGAGGGAAGGACGCGGACGTGGCCACGGCAAGCGACAATCGAAGGTTCCGATAATCGGCTCCAATCCGCTCGAACGAGAGCGGGAGGAATTGCCTGCTGGACTTTTCCAATCCTTTTTGAATGATGATCAGCCCTTCGGGCGTCACCGGCACTGGGCGATTGGGCTTCTTCAATTCCTTCGTCAGCAACTCGATGAAGTCGTAGTCGAAGTCGGAGGCAGGCAAGGTCGTGAAGGCAAAGCGCCGGCCGGAGTTATAGACGGTGCCGTTCAGGATCACGCGCGGGATGTCGCCGCGCTGCTCCCGCTCATACAGTTGTGCGAAGGTCATGTCACCGAGAAACTCGCTGTCCCAGACTTCGGAGAGCGAATAGGCGAGCTTTGTCGGGTTCAGTGCCCGGAAGAACACGAGCTGGCGGAACACCGCGCTGCGCTGGAAATTCGACTGCATGGTGGTCTTGTAGGCGGAGAAGAATTCACGATACCGAGGAGAAAGTGCATCTTGGACCAGCATTGGTTCGGACTTGGGTGGTTTCTTGGTCACATAGTAGGCGGTGGCCAGACTACCGCCGGATACGCTCGACATGTAGCTCACGGTTTCAAGAACGCTGCGCTTTTCGGTGCCGACCTGAACGGGGAGCTCAGCCAGAGCCTCCAAGGCTGCTGCCGCGAACGTGGCTGCGCGGCTGCCGCCCCCGGAGACGGCGAGTCCCACCATGAAATCCTGGTCAGGTAGGGGGGCGAACAACGCCTCGGCACCTTCCGGTTGTGAGGGGAGTTCGTGGATCTTGGCAAAGCATCCGGTCACGAGGATACTGGCGCTGAGCACGGCCGCAACGTGTCTCATCAGTCTTTTATGCCCTCCTTCCGTCGTTCACCCTGCTGGATGGTGTGAAAATAACAAAAGCCTCCATGTTCGACGAGCTTTTTCGCGATCACGCCTGCGGCGGTTTCCAAACTGGCGGCCAGAGTTTCATTCTGCGTGCTGAAGATGCTGCCTCCCCTGACTGCTTTGCCCACCTCGGATGTGACGGCGGCTTCGGCTCTGAGCGCATCGCGCGTCACGCGTGCGAATGCGTCCAACGGAATCGGTGGATGATCGGCGTCAAACGAGGGGTACGGGCGGCCGACAGTCGTCCACTGGATGCGTAATGCGGTAGCGCCTTCGACGGCCGGTTCCCGGAAGGCCGCATCGAAAAAGGCTTCGAGAAACACGCGCGTCACATCAGCGACGATCCGTCCTGAGTCGACTTGACTGGCCGCCGCCGCCGGCCGTTGTCCCGGCTCCTTGGTCACCTCGACCGAGAGCCCCGGAAACCTCCAGACGTTCCCATTGCGGTCGATGAAACCATCGGACGTGACCCGGGCGACGGCCCGAAGGCCTGAACTTGTGCCCGGCACCGCGGTATACCGGATATCACCGAAGTAGGCCTTGTTATAGGCCAGCAGCAACTGGGCGAAGCGCGACCCGTCCTCGGCTAGCGCATCCTCATCGAAATCAACATGCCCATGCCACTGCCTGATGACGTCGACGACTTTCCGGAGCTTGTGTAGATCCAGGCGCCGGTATGAGGTGCCCTTCCAGTCCGCAAGCGTTTCCTCGAGGATCTGGAGTGACTCCGCATGAGAAGGGTGTCCCTCCTTGACGCGTGCAATGAGCGTGTGAATCGCCTGCAGAGGCCCATCGGGCTTGCCCCCGGCATCCGGGGTGGACTGATTGGCTGGGATCGTCGCTTGCTCATCATAGGCCCTTGCCGTACAGGCCGAAAATTCGTCGATGAGGACCTGCCGGCCGGCCAGTTTGTCCTGGAATGAGGCCTGATTGAGATCGAGGCTGTCACGAAGTTCGGCGGTAGACACCGCGCAGCCTGCAGCGAGCAGGCCGACGAGAGGAAGCACGACCGAGTGCCAGCCCATGAGGGACCTCGTTGAAGAACGACGACCAGGCCCTACGAGTGCAGACGGCTAATGCTTCTTATCCTTCTGCATGATCTTGTCGGTCCAGGCCAGGAGAATGGCCGACCCCAAGAAGGTCATGTGGATGAAGATCTTCCACTTGATGTGCTCAGGGTTCTCGTTCGCGACGTCCACAAAGGCCTTAAGCAGGTGAATGCTGGAAATCCCGATCAGCGAGGCTGCCAATTTGACCTTGATCGTGCCGGGATCGACATGGGTCAGCCAATCCGGCCGGTCCGGATGCCCC
>JAICVE010000043.1 GCA_025935475.1 Nitrospira sp.
CATGAACAGCCGATGCTCAGTCTGGATTCGCTCATCGACCGCGGCGATGTGCTGTCATTCGATCAACGGATGAAGCGCGAGCTGGAGGTCAGCGCGGTTGAATATACGGCTGAGCCTAAATTCGACGGGCTTTCGGTGGAACTGTGTTACGAAGGGGGTGTGTTTACCCGAGGCTCGACCAGAGGTGACGGGACCACCGGAGAGGACGTGACGGTCAATCTGCGAACGATACGGGCGCTGCCCCTCCAATTGATGCCCCATACAGGCTACCCAGCCAGACTGGTCGTACGGGGTGAAGTGTATATGCGGCTCGATGATTTCCAGGCCTTGAACCGCACGATGACCGAACGCGGCGAGGAAGGCTTTGCGAACCCGAGAAATGCCGCCTCAGGAGCCTTGCGCCAGCTCGATTCGGCTATGATGGCTGGCCGCCCCCTCGCGTTGACCTGCTACGAGATCATGGCGCTGTCCGGGAAAGGACTGCTTACCCATTGGGAAGAACTCGATGCCTTGTCGAGATGGGGCTTTCCAGTGCCGTTGCATCGGCGCCTCTGCGGATCCATCGAAGAAGCGGCCGAGTATCATCACGACACCGAAACGCTCCGCGACAGCCTCCCCTATGAAATCGACGGCGTCGTCATTAAAGTCAACCGGCGGGATTGGCAGGACCGGCTCGGCTACAAATCGAGAAGTCCGCGCTACGCTGTCGCCTATAAATTCACTCCACGCAAGGAAGTCACGAAGGTTCAGGACATTGCGGTATCCGTCGGGCGCACCGGTACGTTGACCCCGCTGGCACTGCTGATCCCGGTGGAAGTGGGCGGTGTGACGATCAGCCGAGCGACGCTTCATAACGCCGATGAGGTGGCGAGAAAGGACATCCGCGCCGGTGATACCGTCCGGGTGGAGCGCGCGGGCGACGTCATTCCGGCGATCGCCGAGCGGGTGGCCGTACCGGAGGAGATCCGCCGCGAGCCCTTTCGGATGCCGGATCACTGTCCCGTGTGCGGCTCGAACGTGGCCAGAGAGGGCGCGTACTACTATTGCACCGGACAGTCCGTCTGCCCGGCGCAGCTCAAGGGTGCCATCGAGCATTTCGCATCAAAGGGGGCGGTTAATATCGAAGGGCTCGGGAAAAAAACTGTGGCGCAGCTGGTAGATGCCGCGCTCGTGCGTTCACTCTCCGACCTGTACCGGCTGACCAAGCCACAGCTGCTCACTCTTGAGGGATTCGCTGACCGCTCTGCCAGCTTGCTGCTCTCGGCCATCGAACGCAGTAAAACCGTTTCCCTCGACCGATTTTTGATGGGACTAGGCATCCGGCAGGTCGGACACCATATCGCCAAGGTTCTTTCGCGGGAATTCGGATCGTTGCCCCGAATCATGGAGGCCGATGAAGCCAGGTTGCGGCAAGTCGCGGCCATAGGACCGGAAATTGCGGCGAGCCTGAAATCATATTTTTCGGAAGAACACAACCGAGTGGTGATCCGAGAGTTGCTCGACAGCGGCTTTACGATCGAGGTTCCCCCACCGTCCTCTGCACCCACGTCGCTTGCGGGGAAACTGTTTGTCTTCACAGGAGGGCTCAGGGATCTGACTCGGGAGCAGGCCGGACAGTTAGTGGAAGCGCTTGGGGGCCGGGTCGTCTCCAGTGTGAGTAAAAAGACCTCATACGTGGTCGCAGGAGAGGAGGCAGGCTCCAAGCTGGAACAGGCGGTGAAGCTGGGTATTACCGTGCTGACCGAAAAAGAATTTCAGGCACTGGTGGAGCGGGAGCGCAATGAAAGGCAGCCTGTTAGCCGACCAGGTTAAAGTTAGGAGCCTCCACGGCCACGGGAGTCTTTTCTTCACGGAAGATCTGGACACTTCTGATCGAGCGCGGTTCGGCTTCATGGACAAGTATTCGGCAGTTGCCGATCCGTAGTTCTTCTCCGACTTTGGGAATCCGACCCAACTCCTGCTGAATCAGGCCGCCGATCGTCACTGCTTCGTCGCCGAGATCGACCTTGAGGAAATCATTTATTTTTCGCACTTCCGTACGGCCGTGTACGAGGATGTGATTCTTGCCCAAGCGCTTGATCAACTCTTCGGTGATGTCGGTTTCGTCCATGATCTCGCCGACGACTTCTTCAAGCAGGTCTTCAAGCGTCACAATGCCCATGACGCCGCCGAATTCGTTCACGACCACCGCCATGTGCCGTTTTTCCTGTTGAAATTGCTTCATCAGATCGTCGGCCGTTTTCCCGGCCGGTACAAAGATGGGCGGATAGGCGATTTCCTTCAACTTGGCGTCCGTCTGATTTTTAGCCAATTCGGTCAAAGCCCGGCTCTTGTAGAGGATGCCTGTGATATTGTCGAGGGTGCCGTCATAGACGGGAATTCTCGAATACTTGGAGGTGTACAAGAGTTCCTGCGCTTCTTTGAGTCGCAAATTGCCGTCCAAGGAAAAAACATACAGGCGGGGCGTCATGGCGTCTTCCGCCGTGATGTCTTTCAACTGGAAGACGTTCTTGATCATCTTGACCTTCTCGACCTCGATGGCACCGGCCTTCCCTCCTTCATCCAGCATAATTTTGAGCTCTTCTTCGGTCACCAGCGGCAGGGTCAATCCCTTCCCGCCAGTCACTTTATGGATAAATGGCACCATGACTGCCAGGATAGGTCTGAGCAGGAATTGGACACCATAGACCGGATAGGCCATGTTCAACGTCACAGGCACCGCAAACTTGGCGGCCAACGTTTTGGGCACTACGTCCACCGAGACGAGCAGCACGAAGGTGAGCAGCCCGACCACAACAGCGATCGTATCGTCGAAAAAGGTCCGGTCCGCCCCATAGGTGTTCAAGGTCAGGAACGTCGCATACATCGGAATGGCGGTGCCTACCAAACGGTCTCCGACGAGGATCGTGGCCAGAAGCTTTTGAGGGTCGCTTCTCAAATGGAGAGCCATTTTGGCGCGGTGATTATGATTTTGACCTAGTGCGCGCAACTTGGTCTCATTAACAGCGAAAAACCCGATTTCCGCCGTTGAAATCACGGCAGAAAGAACAATAAGGCCGAGCAGAATCGCAATATCCATAGAGGTTCCGGGTTTAGGGACGGGCCACGCGCACGGTCGTCCGGACACAGACCAGCAGAGAACTTCTTCCGGCGATTGGACAGGAGAGGCACATGGGGGAAAGGCGAAGGTCGATGCGGAAGGCGCCGTGGGGAGGTACGGATTTCATGAGGTGTACATCTATCATAGGCCTGAATGAGGGGCAAGCACTTCAGCAAAAGTTACCATAAAATCATTGACTTATATTTAGGGGGACTCAGCTATCGTCCCGAAAAACAAAGGACTGTACGGCCAAATCCGCTTCCAGCCTCGTAGCGGCCGACTCAGCTTGACCTTCGGTCTTGAACTCCCCTACTTGTACGCGGTATCGCCTTCCATCAGGAAGGTCCACGGCCTGAATCCTTCCTCCAGTGTAGATCCGCTGGGCCCGCTGGAGAAGTGTCGCTGCATTTTGATGTTCGGCGAAGGACCCGATTTGCACCCTCAGAAACCCCATTGCTGCGGTTCTGCCCTGAAATCCGATCACGCGAAGCTCGATCTGATCGGTTCCATGCCCCACCATGCCGAGCGTCTGAGCCCCCGCATAGGAAAGGTCGAGCACACGCCCCTTCGCGAAAGGGCCACGGTCGTTGATGCGCACGGTGACCTCTTTCCCGGTGGTGGCCGATCGAACGACCGCGATGGATCCGAGCGGAAGCGTCCGATGGGCGGCCGTCAGCTTGTGCATGTCGTAACGCTCCCCATTGGCTGTCTTGTTGCCATGAAAACCTGGTCCATACCAGGACGCCATCCCACGCTCGATATAGCCCACGGGATATCCGGGAAAGTAGACGGGTTTGGGGGCAGGACTGCTGCATCCTACGACGAAGCTGATAATGAGAAGGGATGCGGGGAAGAAACCCAGGGCAGGCAAACGACCGCCGGGCATGCTCATTCCCTTAGGCCTATCAGATCGCACAACTAACAGCGGTCAATTCCTAGCGGATACAAGGAAACGTCGGCACCTCGACTAGAACTCGTCCAGCGATTGATCCCGAAGAACAGAAAGGGCCTTTTCGGTATTCGCAACGGTAAGGACGACAATCGCGCGTTTGCCTTCCCGTGAAGGAGTGCAATAGCCGCACTTGATATTGATGCGTGCCTTCGTCAACAGGTCGGCGACTTCATTCAAGGCCCCAGGCTTGTTCTCCAAGCTCAGAATGAGGGCGGTTTCTTCGGCGAACTTGATCTTGGCCATCCGCAAGGCGGTGCGAGCCCCCTCAAGATCGGCAACCAAAAGTCTGAGTTTGCCTGTGCCGGTGACCTCTGGAGCGGAAAAGGCCTTGATGTTGACGCCCGCCTCTCCCAGGACGGAGGCGACTTGCGCCATCACGCCGGGACGGCTCTGACTGCTGATGACCAATTGCGTGGTGGTTGGCATGCGAAAGCCCCTCTACGAGCGCCCGTAACTCCTATCACTTCCTGTAGGTGAACCGCAAGCATGAGGACCTGTCGAGGCGCTGGGCCCCTGCCCTCAAAGAATGTGACATACCCCATTGATAAAGGTGAATTCATAGACGCAGTTAACGATGATCGCCTGCTCCTGAGTCAGCTTCAACGCCACTTCTTTCAGGCCACTTGGCACGAGCAGATAAAAGGGTATACCGCGGGTGATCGTCCTCTTCCATTTGTCGACCACCTGGGTATCCCCCAGGGAGTCCTCAGTTTCGACTTCCGCCATCCATTCCATCGTGTTGCCGCCGGAGCTCACGTACCACCCAACGATGTCGCACGACTGGTTGGGTTCCGCCCAAGGATTCTGCTCAAGGCCGCTTTTGATCGTGACCTTGCAAACAAACGCTTTGGCCCAGCGTTGAGCGACCAGGCTCACGACCTGGTCGTGGACCGTTTCGATGCCCTGTTCCCGAAGCGTCGGGCTCATGGCCGCACCCTCCTATGAGCATCCGCTCGTGGCGCCGCAGCCCATGCATTTCAAACAAGTGCCGTTTCTGACGAGCTTGAATTCGTTGCAGCCCTGGCAAGGATCCCCTTCATAGCCTTGAAGGCGCGCATACTTCACGGCCTCGGCTGTGTACGTCAACGTTTCCCTCTTGACCTCAAGCTTGTGCGTCACGCTGCCATTGCCGTTTCCATGACCGTTACCTCCGTGTCTCGGTTGCATGCCCCTTCTGGAGGGAAACAGTTCCGTGCTGATCGAGGATGAGGCGAGAGCCTGGGGGTCGGCTTCCTCTTCAGAGCACTCGGGATCCGGCGCGTCTTTTTTAACGGAGTCCATCCGCAAATCCTCTTCCTTGACTTGTGCGAGATCGTACCGATCCAAGTACGTCACCGCCAACTCCCGGAAGATATAGTCGATGATTGACGTGGACATCTTAATGCGGTCGTTCAATTTGACCGGACCATTGGGCTCGAAGCGTGTAAACACGAAAGCCTCGACGAATTCCTCGAGGGGAACGCCGTGCTGCAGGCCCAGCGAAATGGCGATGGCGAAGCAGTTCATGAGGCTCCGGAAGGCAGCTCCTTCCTTGTGCATGTCCAAAAAGATCTCACCGACCGTCCCGTCTTCGTACTCACCGGTTCTGAGATAGAGTTTATGTCCACCGATGACCGCCTTTTGCGTGTACCCGTTTCGCCTGGCTGGGAGCGGACGCCGCTTGGCCAGATAGCGCACCAGCACCCGTTCGGTGATCTTCTCGGCAATGTTCAAGACTTCCGTAGATGTCTCGACCGTCTTTCCACTGTCGGTAGACGCCGAAAGGGGCTGACTCAGCTTTGAACCGTCACGATAGAGCGCCACGGCTTTCACCATGCTCTTCCAGGAGAAGAGATAGGCCGATTTGACGTCCTCCAGAGTGGCGTCCGCCGGCATATTGATCGTTTTACTGATGGCTCCGCTGATGAAGGGCTGGGCAGCTGCCATCATTCGAATATGGGCATCGACGGCGATGTACCGCTGGCCGATGCGGCCGCAGCGATTGGCGCAGTCGAATACCGGCAGATGCTCGGCTTTGAGATGTGGCGCACCTTCGACGGTCATGGTGCCGCAGCAATAATCGTTGGCCGCGGCGATCTCCTCTTGTGTGAAGCCGAGCGCCTTCAACATGTTGAAATTGGCCTCGGTCAGCTGAAGGTCGGTCAGCCCGAGTTTGGCGCGGCAGAACTCTTCCCCGAGCACGTACTTATTAAAGGCAAACTGGATTTCGAACGCCTGCGCCAGACCGCTTTCCATTCGGCCCAGCGCGGCATCGTCAAACCCCTTCTGCTTCAACGTCTCGTGATTGATGAAGGGCGCGCCCTGCAAAGTCTGGCGGCCCACACAATAGTTAACGATATCCTGCACCTGTGAGGAGGGATAACCGAGAGTTTCGAGCGCAGGCGGCAGACTTTGATTGATGATCTTGAAATACCCTCCACCGGCCAGCTTCTTGAACTTGACCAGGGCGAAGTCCGGTTCGATCCCGGTCGTATCGCAATCCATGACGAGACCGATCGTACCGGTCGGCGCGATCACGGTGACCTGCGCGTTGCGGTATCCGTAAGCGGTTCCGAGTTCCAGGGCGCGATCCCAAGCCCGTCTTGCGGCGATCAGGAGGTCCGGCGGACAATCTTCGGGTTGAATGCCCGCCGGCGTGATCGTGAGTCCCTCGAATTCCTCCCGCGGCGCGCTATAGGCAGCGCGGCGGTGATTGCGAATGACGCGCAACATGGCGTCTCGGTTCTTGGCATACCCGGGGAACGGCCAGAGTTCAGCCGCCATTTCCGCCGATGCACTATAGGCCTCACCGGTCATGATGGCGGTGAGCGCTCCGCAGATGGCGAGCGCCTTCTCCGAGTCGTAAGGGATGCCCTGCCGCATCAAAACAGTACCGAGATTGGCGTATCCCAGGCCGAGGGTGCGAAACTGATAGCTCTTTTCGGCGATCGAGCGGCTCGGGAAAGACGCCATGAGGACACTGATCTCAAGCACGACCGTCCAGATCCGGACTGCGTGGCGGAAGTGCTCAAGTTCGAACTGGCCTTCCGGCGTAAAGAACTGCGACAGATTCAGCGATGCCAGGTTGCAGGCCGTGTCGTCCAGGAACATGTATTCCGAACAGGGATTCGAGGCATTGATGCGCCCGTCCTCGGGGCAGGTATGCCACTCGTTGATGGTAGTGTCGTATTGAGTGCCAGGATCGGCGCAAATCCACGCGGCCCAGGCGATGCGGTCCCAGAGATCACGCGCCTTGACAGTTTTGGAAATTTTCCCGTCGATCCGTCGCTTGAGTTGCCAATCGCCATCTGCTTCCAGGACGGCGAAAAACTCATTGGGAATGCGCACGCTGTTATTGGAGTTTTGTCCCGAAACGGTTTGATACGCCCTGCCGTCCCAGTTGGTATCGTATTCGTGAAAGACGAAATGCGTGAACCCCTGCTGCGCATAGGAAAACATCCGCTGAATGTAGGCCTCGGGAATGTTGTCCCGGCGGGCCGCTGACAGCGCTTCGCCCAGGATCGAATTTTGCTTTGGATCGATGGACACATGAGGCGTGCCGTCGGCATTGACGATATGGCAGGCCTTGAGGACGGCGTTGAGGCGTTGGGCGCAAATCTTCGAGCCCGTCACCATTGCGGCAACTTTTTGTTCTTCGATTACCTTCCAATCGATAAATTCCTCGATATCAGGATGGTCCAAGTCCAGACAGACCATCTTGGCGGCACGCCTGGTGGTGCCTCCGGACTTAATGGCGCCGGCCGCTCGATCCCCGATGCGGAGAAACGACATGAGCCCGGACGAGCGTCCGCCGCCTGAGAGCGATTCACCGTCGCCGCGCAGCTTCGAAAAATTCGTGCCAGTTCCTGACCCGTACTTGAAGAGGCGGGCTTCCCGCACCCAAAGATCCATGATCCCGTTTTCGTTGACGAGATCGTCTTCGATCGATTGTATGAAGCAGGCGTGGGGTTGCGGATGCTCGAATGCATTCGTCGCTTTCACGACTTCGCGTGTCTTGGGATCGACGTAGAAATGACCTTGAGCCGGACCGGACAAGCCATAGGCGTAGTGGAGGCCCGTATTGAACCACTGCGGAGAATTCGGCGCGGCCATCTGGTGCGCCAGCATGTAGCACACTTCGTCGTGAAACGCCGCGCTGTCCTCGATGGTCTTGAAGTAGCCGTAGGCTTTGCCCCAATGCGTCCAGCAGCCGGCGAGGCGCTCGAATACCTGTCTGGCGTCGCGCTCTCCTCCCAACACCGGTTTCCCGTCGGATGCCAGGAGAGGATTGCCCGTCTCATCTCTCTGCGGAACGCCCGCTTTGCGAAAATACTTTTGAGCCAGGATATCGATAGCGAGCTGCGACCAGGATTCGGGAATGTCGATTTGGTCCAACTTGAAGACGGTCGATCCATCAGGGTTGCGTATCTCCGACGAGCGTTTTACGAACCTCAACCCTTCATAAGGACTCTGTCCTGAATGTGTAAATCGCCGTTCTATTCTCACGATGCCTCCTCCCTGAATTCCGAGCTAATTGCAGCCTGCTTCGGACCCTACGGAAGTAGTGGGCCTAAAGGACCTTGCCGGTGCGACTTGTTGAGCGGAGAAGCCTATGCTTATGATGTCGTCGTTCACGGGGATGACTACATATAGCTATTGCCAGGAATTGTCAATACCAAATATTGTGGCCTTCCTGTGGAAATTGAGGAAAGCCTGTGGATAGCAGCCAACTGTTGCGCGCGGCCAATTTTACGGAAAAAAAGACAGGTTATCCACAGCTGTGGAGTACTCACGGAGAGGTTATCTTAGAAGGCGAGGCGTCCGAGGCGTAGGATGGCCTCATCAATTCCCTTAAGTGGAATAAAGGATCCAGCAGCGCCTAGCACGACGATGCGCACGTCGAACAACGAGGTTTCGTAAATGCTCATCACGGCCCAATTTCGACGAATCGTGTGGGGACGGACGGCGGTCTCCATCAGTTCGTGGCTGTGGGAGCGGAAGATTGATTTCAACATGGCCTGCTCGCGCCCCGAATGATTCTGTTCGCTGCGGTCCATCGCCTTTCCCAACTGGCCTTCGACGAACAGTAGGTAATCGTCCATCGTCGGATTCGAGAGAACTAGCCCGACGCCCAAGCCCAGCACAATGACCGTCATTGCGAGCCGAAGCAGGCTCATGGATGCTTTCCTTTGACAAATCTCGAACTCATCTTTAGCCTACCGCAAGTTTTCAACCATTGGACAACGTCCCTATCGCGTTGAACCCGCTGGAGAGGAGAGTCTCATGTTCGTATGGAGCAAAAAGCTCGTTGCGATATTATTGGGATTATTTGTGGTCATCTTGGGCGCATTTCTCATCCACGGTTCCCCGGACAGCACCAGTGGCTTGAAAATCCACACGACGAGATGGATGGCGCTCAATTACATCGGACTCATGATCTGGGTCTTCGTCTGGATGATCGATCAGACCCGCATGAGAGCTAAGAATGTCTGGATTTGGTTGGTGCCCTATGCTCTCGCACCCTTGCCCACCCTGCTCTTGTTCGTGTTGTTTCTTCAGCGGCGTCTCAAGCCGGTTTCATGAGCGGAGATTCCGAGGCAGTGGCTTCGCCTGCGTGAGGGGCGAGCTGTCGGCGGTAGTGCCACACGAGCCAGCAACCAGGCAGCGCGAGAAGGAATGAGAGACAAAAAAACCAGCCCCATCCCAGCAGGCTCACGGCTTCAGCCGAGGGACGACCTGAAAAGACCCGGCCGAAAGCTTCGAGTGAAGACAGCAATGCGAATTGCGTCGCCGTATACCGATGGTCGCAGAGGGACATCACAAGCGCGACGAAAGCTGCCGTGCCCATGCCACCCGTGACGTTTTCGATGACGACTGAGGCCGCAAGCGCCTCGTAGCTCTTTCCCATCCAGGCCAGCACCATGAACGAGAGATTGGACAGCGCCTGGAGAATCCCGAATAGCAGGAGCGAACGAGCCAACCCGGTTTTGGCCATTACCATGCCGCCCGCTAACGCGCCGATCAACGTGGCGGCGATGCCGAGACCTTTCACATAACCGACCTCTCCTGCGGTAAAGCCAAGACCGCCGATGAAGAAGGCCGTCTGCAACGAGCCCGCGACGGCATCTCCAACCTTGTAGAGGACAATGAGGCTCAGTATTCCATAAATGCCCGGCCTGGCGAAGAGTTCACGCAACGGCAATCCGATCGCTTCCTTGAGCGTTTTCGGCGGGAGGCCGCCTGCTGGAGGGTTCGGGCTGAACAGCACAGTCACGGCTCCTGCGGCCATCAGACCGGCCAGCGCCAGGTAAGTGCCCCGCCATCCGATATGGTCGGCCAGCACCAAGGCTCCGGCACTCGCCAGCAAGAGAGCCAATCGATACCCATTCACCCAAACTGCGGCGCCGAAGCCCCGCTCGGCGGATAGCAGGACATCCGTGCGATAGGCGTCAAAAACGATGTCCAGGGAGGCGGACATGAAGGCGACGGCGATCGCGATGCCGCCGAGCCACCGTGGTCCGCTCTCGGTACCGATCACTCCCATCAGGGCCAATCCGGCGGCCACCGCGATCTGCGTGACGAGCATCCAGCCGCGCCGCCGTCCCAACCAGGGAAGAGCGATCCGATCCATGACGGGCGCCCAGAGAAACTTCAGGCTGTAAGGAAGGCCGACTAGCGTGAATATCCCGATGGTTTTTAGATCCACTCCTGCGACCGTCAACCAGGCTTGCAGAGTCCCTGATGTCAGTGCGAGCGGCAGTCCGGAGGCGAACCCCAACGGCAGCATCAGTGCAATGCGCTTATTCCCGAGGATTTGTGCGAAGGAGGCAGCCATGTGATCGGATAACTCTGTGCGTGCCTAGAATAGCACCAGACCGGTCACGGATTTAGGAGAATCGCCAATTTGGTTCGATGAACTGTTGGACGTCCGGAGCAAGATGCTGACGGCTCAGCAAGGCTGTCCGTTGAACGTGCAGGGTTTGTAGCGGGAAATGTCGAATTCCACATTTTCCTGATAGATGCGCTCGTTGCCGTTCACGCCATCCTGTTCAGGATCGTTCCACATTATATGATTCCACCAATAGAACAACGGGTGCACTTCTGTCTGATAGACGGGATTACCGAAGTTGCTGCGGGCGTACTCCTGGACCATGCGGCCGGTAATGTAGTCCACCTGACCGTCCCCTTTTAACGAAAACAGCATGAGAAACAAGCGAGCTTCGTGGTCGTATAACTCATCAATTCGGGTGCTGACGTCCGGTTCGACGGGCAGGACATCCTTGGCAGAGGCGTTGCACACGAGAAGCAGGCTGAGCAAGAGAAAGCCGCATGCGATGAGGAGCCGAATCGCCACCGAATCCTCGGGTGATGTTGCTAGTGGGCATGCTACCATGGCGATCAGCACCCTTCAACCCGCACTGTACTTGCCCCTCCTGCAAGCAGCTCTCTATAATGCGCGCGTCATGAGAAAGCGTGCGTCACTTCACAGCCTCGGCTGCCGTCTCAACCAAGCGGAAACGTCCGTGCTCGAATCCCAGTTACGGCGTCGAGGTTACACCGTCGTGGCCTGGGGCGAGCCCACGGATCTGCTCGTCGTCAACACCTGCTCGGTCACGGCCGAGGCTGAGCGCACTTGCCGCTACGTGATCCGAAAGACCTTGAGACATTCCCCGGATGCCTTCGTGGCGGTCACCGGCTGTTACGCTCAGACAGGGATGAATCACTTGCGCAATATTCCCGGAATTGATCTCATCGTCGGCAATCAATTCAAGTCGGACCTGCCCTCGTTCTTGCCACCTCCAGAGGTGCTTCGGAAACAACCGACGCCGGAGGTACTGCACACGAGAACGATCGCTCGCGAAGAGTTCGTCCTTCCGGAGTTTGGCGAGTCCGATGCCACCCGGGCCTTGTTGAAGATTCAAGATGGATGCAACGTAATGTGCAGCTTCTGCCTCATTCCGTTTGCAAGAGGACATGAGCGCAGCCGGCTTCTTGACGACGTGCTTGCAGAGGCTGAATCGCAGGCGGCACGCGGCCGTCGAGAACTGGTCCTGACCGGGGTGAACATCGGTCAGTATCACTCACGGGGCGTCGCCCTCAGCGGCCTCATCGATCGCTTAGAAGCCATTAGCGGCATCCAGCGTATTAGATTGTCGTCGATCGAACCGACAACGGTGACCGAACCACTGCTAGAGCGGATGGGCCCTGGTCGCAAGTTGTGCCCGTACCTGCACGTTCCGCTTCAGAGTGGAGACGACGCGGTGCTCAGAGCCATGAACCGCCCTTATCAGATAAGATCATTCATGTCGCTTATTGAGCGTGCTCTTTCACGAGTTTCGGATCTGGCATTGGG
>JAICVE010000295.1 GCA_025935475.1 Nitrospira sp.
GCTGAAACGGGGCTAGCCTTATGTCACTCTGAGCGGGTCGATTGCGTCGTGATGGAACTTCATCTTCCTGATATGTCGGGATTTCAAGTTCTTATGCGCTTGAATCCGATCATCCGTGGTCTTCAAACTCCGGTCGTCGCACTATCTCATTTCATCCTGCCATCGATCGCCGAGGCGGCAAAAAAACTTGGCGCACAATCCTACCTCATCAAGTCTCAAGCCTCAGGAGATGATCTAGACCGAGCCATCCGGAAAGCGATTGCTGGTGTGGGAGTGATGCGCAAGGAAGTTTATGTACGCAAGGCCAAAAAGAAGTCTGCCGCCTAACTTGTTTCCTAACCACCGATAAGAGCTATCACCCGTCTGATCTCACTCACGCATTTTCATCCCAGTGGGTTGTGTCAATTTCTTGGCCACTCCCTTTGAGCATCTCAGGACCTCAGCGTCTCCTTTGAAGGTCATTAGCGACTAAGGGATTACCAGTAGAAGATGACCTCCGGGCAAGCGAATCGCTTATTTGGGCTGCGTTAGAAAGCCATGAGACGCTACCTGCTGAACAAATACTGTTGGCTGCCGATTACACCGACGAGGTGGCGAAGGTCCTCGCCCTAACACTAAGATCGTAAGGGGCGAAGACCACAGCCTACCTAGTTCGGACGTATAGTGAATTACGCCGGGTTTGCGCAGAGGCGTGCGATCTGCCGTTCGACCTGCGGAGAGAGCTGAGCAAAAGCCAAACCAAATTCCTGTGCGTGGCTCCAACGCACCGTGGCACCCTCGATCGTCAACGGTTCTAACCCGTTATGTGGAAATATCCAACATACGAGCTTCGCCCCGACCGGGACGGCGACAGAACTTTTCAGCCGACAGCCGCCTGGGGACAGGTCTTGAAGTTCTCCCTCGCCGGCAAGCGTCTCACTGTTTGATGCGAACTGGCTTCGGCATCGAAGCCCCACGCGCTTGTGCCGGCGCTGCACCAGCGGATTGCGCTGAGTCAAGGCAGGTTTGACGGAAGCCACTAGGGGAGTGACGCGGGGCGTCGGCGCCGTTTCTCGACTACCGTTCCGACGTAATTTCTGCGCATTCGTCGAGCTTGCCGGTTGTCGCTTCCAGTTCAGCAGCGACAGACCCCTGCGCTGAAGATAGCGGTAGATACCCAGCAAATCGGCCGATCTGAACGCACGGGTCAAGAAGGTGGCACGTGTTCGGCTTCCACAGAGCTGTTTGATCCGATCGTCGACATCGAGAAATCCGCCGTCCGCTTGCCGAACCCAACCATAGGCTTCCAGCGCTTCCGCGTTGCGTCCTAACGATTCCAGGGTCTGTCCCAAGAGATAGAGCACATGCATCTGCTCGTTGGGCGACAGAGTTGACGAGGCCAGCGCTTTCTCGAGTGCCGTGGCGGCCTCGCCGTGACGACTCATGGCACGGAAGCAGAGGGCCGCCTGTGTATGGGCTTTGCCCACGTAGTTTGGATCCTGAATCGCGCTTCGAAAATCCGCCAGGGCTCGGTCGTACATCTTGGCCTGCCGTAGCATTCGACCGCGTTCATACAATTCACGTGCCGACATGCGTGTGTCCATGCCTGGTCCTCCGTCATGGTGTCTCCAGCACGATTGGCGTCACTGACGGAGCAAAAATAAGACCTGGGCACTCTCGGCCTCGATCCAAAAAACCAAGCACTTAGGAGATGGACATTACGCGCGCTGACTTTGGGCGATCATAAACGTGCATCGGAGTAGATTGTCGTACAGTGACAGGCAACCAAACCCGGTTCTCCCGCCAGACTGGTATTACGAACCTCGAATATGAAAAGATAGGAATTCTGGTTTAAGCTGTCGATAGCGAGTCGAAGCTCCATGCGTAGGTTTTTTCGACCGATCCCCCTCGCGATCTCCACTCTCACGCTGCTCTTGGTCTATACACTGGCCGGTTTCTTCCTCGTTCCCTACGTGATTAAGGCCAAGGTCTTGCCGGCTGTGTCGGATCAGCTCCGCCACCCTGTGACAGTCAAAGAGGTCGAGTTCAATCCCTTCGTGCTGTCGCTCAAAATGACGGAGTTTGAAATCCAGGAGAAGGACGCCACTCCGCTGATTGGGTTCCAGGAATTCTTCATCAATTTTCAAACGAGCTCGTTGTTTCGCCGCGCCTATGTATTCAAGGAGATTCGTTTTTCGGTGCCCTACGTCTCGGTGAAGGTCGCAAAAGACGGCCATCTCAATCTGGCCGATTTAGCGCCTTCCCAAGAGCCAGACGGCAGTTCGCCTCCTCCGAAAAATGCCGATGCCTCTACGGAGCTGCCGGCGATAGAAATCGGCCATTTCGCAATCGCTCAAGGGATTGTCGAGTTTCGCGATGTGTCGAAGCCGAGGATGGTGTCCGTTGATGTCGTGCCGATCAATCTTATGCTCAACAATTTTCATACGAAGTCGGGCGGGGACAACACCTACGCCTTCAGTGCTGAACTGGGGAAGGATGAGATCCTCGACTGGAATGGAACGGTTTCCCTTGAGCCGATTGCGTCCGACGGCACGCTCTCGCTCAGCGGCGTCAAGATCGCAACGCTGTTTCAGTATGTGCGAGATCAATTTCAATTCGATATTCCGGAGGGATCCATACGGGCGGTTGGCAAATACCGGTTCGCGGCTGGATCAGCGCTCGAATTGGAAGTGTCGGATACGTTGCTCCACTTTACCGACATCGGCATCGTCGAAAAGGGCGATCCCCGACCGGTGATGGCGTTGCAGACGCTGTTCCTCGACGGGATTCATGCCGATCTTCGCAAGCGAAAACTCGAAATTGAGAGGTTGACCCTGAACAAAGCACAGCATCGGCTCTGGCGTAATCACGATGGAACACTGAATATTCTCGCCCTATTCATGCCGGTCGACCATCCGTCGGCTGATGTCAAACCTGCCGCAACAGCTGGATCTCCTGCGGTAGGCAGTGACTCGAAATGGACGGTCTCACTCAAAGAGGCGAGCATCACGAATCACAACATCGAATTTGAAGATCGGTCTCTCAATTTCCCCGCCAAAATCACAGTCAGCAATCTGTCTGTCAAAACGCACGACGTGGTATTTCCCTTTAAAGGGCCGATTCCAGTGACGGTTGAACACCGCCTTAATGAGACCGGGAGCGTAGTAGCCGAGGGGCAGGTCCTCATGCAACCGTTGCAGGCGGATGTCACTCTTGCCCTGAAGGACATCGCGATACAGCCATTCGAGCCGTACATCGGGCAGTTCGCCCGTGTCGCCGTGGACAGCGGCGCGATCGATCTTGACGGCACGTTCCGCTACGCCGCCGAGCATCCGAAGGAACCGCTCATCGCCTTTCAGGGGAATCTCGGTGTGAAGACATTGGCAATTGCTGACCGCGACGAGGGGGCCCTCGTGGCCTCATGGAAACAGGTTGGGTTGCGGGACATCGCGCTGACCCTTGACCCGACGAGCGTCACGATCAACGAAGTAGGCATCAACCAACCGACAGTGCATCTGGTGATCGATCGGGACGGCATGCCGAACATCAAGAAATTGCTTCCTCCTGCTGGGTCGCCACAGGCGCCACCTCCTGCTGAGCGACCGGCAGCGCACACGAAGCAAGGACCGCCTCCTTCGATTGCGATCAAAACAGTCAAGGTGCTCAGGGGAACGGCCACGTTCGAGGACCAATCTATCTCTCCGGCCGTGCAGGCTGGATTATACGATCTGACGGGAACCGTGAAAGGCCTCTCGTCAAAACAGGTTGCTAGGGCGGAGGTGGACCTTTCCGGAAAGATCGATAAGGTGGCTCCGTTAAAAATCGCAGGAACGATCAACCCATTGTCGGAGAGCGCCTTCACCGATTTGACGATTAAGTTCGACAACGTCGATCTCACCACAGCCACACCGTATAGCGGCAAATATGCGGGCTATCCGATCAGGAAAGGCAAGTTGTTCCTGGATCTGGCCTACAAAGTGTCGCAAAAGCAATTAGAAGCCGAAAACAAGGTGGCGGTGGATCAACTCACGTTTGGCGAAAAGACCGACAGTCCTGATGCCACCTCCTTACCAGTTCCTCTGGCAGTGGCCCTCTTGAAAGACCGTCAAGGTCGCATTGACATTGATCTTCCGATTCGAGGGGATCTCAATGATCCGGATTTCAAATACGGCAAAGCAGTCTGGGCGACCTTGGGGAATCTTCTGACCAAGATGGTGGCGTCGCCCTTCAGCC
>JAICVE010000356.1 GCA_025935475.1 Nitrospira sp.
GACTTCCACTTGGGCTGCTGACCGCCTCATTCCGCTGGTGCCATGACACGATTGGCATTCTCGCCTTAGGCCTCCAGACGCTCCCCAGTGTCTGTTGGGTGCCGTTGGCCCTGTTGTGGTTCGGACAGACGGAGGCCGCTATGCTCTTTGTGGTGGTCATGGGCACGGTCTGGTCGTTGATCATCGCCACGGACAACGGCGTGCGAACCATTCCGCCGATCTACAGTCGCGCAGCTCGCACCATGGGTTCCACCGGACTGCACACCTGGACGCATGTGGTCATTCCGGCGGCGCTCCCCTTCCTGCTCAGCGGCATGAAACAAGGGTGGGCCTTCGCCTGGCGTTCGCTCATGGCGGCCGAAATTTACGTCACGATCCTCAGCGGCTTCGGACTTGGCCAGCTCCTCCACTATGGCCGAGAACTCCATGCCATGGACCAGGTCATCGGTGTCATCCTTATCATCATTTTCATCGGCCTCGCGGTCGACAAATCACTCTTCGCCCCCACTGAACGCTTCATGCATCGACGATGGGGGACCGAACGCGCATAACTCTGAAGAGAATTGCCGTCACTATCGATACCTTCTCCACTGGCGCACAATCTCTCTCCGTGGTACCGTAGCGCCATGAACCGCTCTTTGACGGGGTGGTTTCGCCACCTCTCGATCGGCCAGAAGCTTCTCATTTCGTTCGGACTTATCCTCGGCCTCCTCGCATTAAGCCTGACGGCACTTCTCTTCTATCTCGCCAGAATCAACAGTTATGTCGACCGACACAAACGCATTACGGTACCGGCGATCGTCACGGCCGCTAACATGCGGCGCGAGGCGTATGACATCAAACTGGCGCTGCACTCATCGACGGAACGCATTTCGTCGGAGCCGAGTGAACTGAGATCCCGAGTCGAACGGCATACGTCGGAGCTCAGCCGGACGCTCACTCTCTACAAAGGGACGCATGCGGCCCGAACCCATCCGGTCCTCTATGGCATGCTGACCGACCATGATCGGCTCGACCTGGCCGAGCAAGAAGATCGCGCGATCGAAGACATCGGCGAAGCCCTTCGTACATTGGCGACCCAACTAGACCAGCTGAAGACGGCGGATGCCGACCGTCTCACGACGCGGGTGACCCAAGGGCTCGATCAGCTCATGGATGCGCACACTCAGATCGACATCGAGATGAAGCACGAGGGCGACCGGCTCGTCGGCCGCGCCCGGCTGATCGCCCTATCGCTCGCACTGCTGTTGGGGGTGGTCATCGCGGTCACGTATGCGCTCGCTGCCACACGCATCGCTCGTCCCCTGAGAGCGTTGGCCGCCACCGCCGATCGCGTGGCCCATCACGATCTGTCAGCGCAGTTCCCGTCTTGGCCCACTCGCGATGAGGTCGGCACGCTTGCAGGCTCGCTGACGACGATGCTCGAGAGCTTGCGCGAGCACAGTACCTCGCTGTTCCGCAAAACGAAGGAACTGGAAGCGTTCACCTATTCGATCGCCCACGACCTGAAGGGCCCGCTTCGAGAGATCGAGGGATTTTCCTCGCTGCTCGAGAAGCAATTTTCAGAAACCGGCGATCACGAGGTGAGACATCATATCGGCGTCATCCGGCAGTCCGCATTGCGCCTCACCCACATGATCGACGCGCTTCTGAAATACTCGCGCCTGGAACAGCAAGCCCTACCAAAACAGTGGTTCAACGTGCGAGAAATGATCACCAGTCTCCTCAACGACCGGATGAGTTCGACGCAACAGCCGGCGCCGGCCATTCACGTTGAGTTGACGTTCGACGATCTCTACGGCGAGCCGGTCAGCATCCGGCAGGCCGTCGCCAATCTGCTGGACAACGCCGTCAAGTTTTCCCGGAACCGGCCGAAACCGGACATCCGAATCGATGGGATGCGGAACAACGGGGAGTGCATCGTGCGGATTACCGATAACGGCATCGGATTCGAGCTGGCGCAGACGGACAAGATCTTCGGGCTGTTCGAACGGTTGCACGGTCCGCACGAATATGAAGGCACCGGCGTCGGCTTGGCGATCGTGAGACTCGTAATGGACAAGCACGGAGGCCGAGTCACGGTCGAGTCGGCGCCGGAGCGCGGCAGTACCTTTTCGCTGGTCTTCCCTCAAGGAGCCTCGTGATGCGGGCCCTGATCATCGACGACGAACAGTATGTGCGACTCGTGCTCGAGCACACCCTGCGGGAGGAAGGCTGCGATGTCGTGGTCGCCTCGGATGGCAAAGCCGGTATTGCGGCGCTTCAAAGCGAGACGTTCGACTGCGTCATTACGGATCTGCGTATGCCGGGCATTGATGGATTGAACGTGCTCGCATGGGTAACGGATCACCAGCCTGAAGTCGAGGTGGTGATGCTGACCGGGCATGGCGACGTGAAGGTGGCAGTCGAGGCGATGAAACAAGGCGCCTGGGATTTCCTGATCAAGGATACGCCCTTTGACGGCACGGCCGTGAGCGCGGCTCTGGCGAAACTCCGGACAGTCCGCGCCTTGCGACAGGAAAACCTTGCCGCACGCCGGGGCGGCTACACCCGCGATGTCATCATCGAGGGATCCAGTCCGACCTGGAAGACACTGAACACTCAGATTGGCAAAGCCGCAGGCTCGAAAGCCCCTGTGCTCATCCAGGGGGAAACCGGTTCGGGCAAGGAAGTCGTGGCGCGTCTCGTTCACGAATTGAGCGGCAGGGCCCAAGGGCCGTTTCTCGCAATCAACTGTGGCGCCATGAACCGCGAACTGCTGGAAAGCGAGTTGTTCGGTCATGACAAAGGCGCATTCACTGGTGCCGTCGGAGCAAAGACCGGGCTCGTCACGGCTGCGGGCGGCGGCACGCTCTTTCTCGATGAGCTGGCCGAAATGCCGGCTCCCATGCAGGTCAGTCTGCTGCGCTTCCTGGATCGGGGTGAGTATCGACCGGTTGGAAGTACGCGCACATTTCACGCCGACGTTCGCATCGTCGGAGCCACCAATCAAGATCTTTCGACGCTCGTCGCGCAAGGCCGCTTTCGCGAAGACCTCTTCTACCGCATCAACGCCGTAACGCTTTCCGTCCCAGCGCTCAGGGAGCGCCAAGAAGACGTGCCAGGGCTGGCGGAGCATTTTCTCCACGGTCTTCGCGGCGCGGGATCTGCGACACGCACGTTGTCTCCCGAGGCAAAAGCCGCCCTCTGCGCCTACTCTTGGCCCGGCAACATCCGGGAGCTTCGCAATGTCATCGAACGGTTAATGCTGATGGGAACCGGAACGGCCGCCATCTCAGGCGAGGAAGTCAGAGCCATGCTGCCGGCGCCGCTTTTCGAGTCCGAGACC